>ONLC01000090.1 GCA_900318545.1 uncultured Eubacteriales bacterium | reverse complement strand
CAGCCAGATCGACGAGGCTGTTGAGCATCATATACTGCTTGAAAAGGTCGGAAAAGACAGCAGAAATATCGACCGGTATTTCCGCATTGTCCTTGACAGTGACGGTGCTGACTGGACCTTCGTCTGCCCGCCTGACTATAAAGGCATAGAGAATAAGCAGCGAAGGATCACCGCCTTCTATAAAGACGGCTTCGCAGTTATCTCAGAGGCTCTGAGCGAGCTTGGCTTAATGGTCGGTATCAATATCCCGAAGCGTTACCGCAGGCATTTTGATTATATGCTTGATGATAAATAAAACCGCCCCGAGCCTTGCGCAACGGAGCGGTGAGAGGTGATTACATGAAAATTGCGGCGGCATACATAAGGGTCTCGACGGAAGATCAGACAGAGCTCTCCCCTGACAGCCAGATAAAGCAGATAAGAGAATACGCTAAGGCTCATGACTATGTTGTGCCCGATGAATACATTTTCCGTGATGACGGCATCTCGGGCAGAACTGCAAGAAAAAGGCCTGCTTTCAATACTATGATCGGTACGGCTAAGCTCACGCCAAAGCCTTTTGAAGCTATTCTGCTTTGGAAATTCAGCCGTTTTGCCCGCAACCGTGAGGATAGCATCGTTTACAAATCAATGCTCCGAAAGCTTGGCATAGAGGTAATATCTATCTCCGAGCCTACAGGTGACGATAAAATGTCTGTCCTTATCGAAGCTATGATCGAGGCTATGGACGAGTATTACAGCATAAACCTTGCAGAAGAGGTCAAGAGAGGTATGCTTGAAAAGCTTTCCCGAGGAAAGTGCGTAAATTCTGCTCCTATCGGTTATGTCTACAAAGAGGGCGAGCTTATAATAGACGATGAAAAAGCAGATATTGTTCGCAGGGTCTATGATGAATATATGTCCGGCAAGCCGATGAAGAGGATTGCTCAGGACCTTAATACCGACGGCATTAAAACCCTCTACGGAAACCCGTTTGAGAACAGAACTGTTGAATATATCCTCAGAAACCCACTCTACGCAGGAAAGCTCAGATACACACCCGGCGGAGGCTCCAAGTCGCATTACCATTCAGATAAAGAAACAATGGTCGTTGAAGGAACTCACGAGCCTATTATTGACCCTGAGTACTGGGCAAATGTTCAGAAGAAGATTATGGATAACAAGAAGATATACTCTAAATACCAGAGAGACACAAGTGTAAAGCATTCAATAATGCTCAGAGGTCTAGTAAGATGCTCAGCCTGCGGAAGCCTGCTTATAAAAAGCTCATACGATGGAATGCAGTGCGGAGCTTACACTAAAGGCAAATGTGACCTCTCGCATTTTATTAAGATATCAAAGCTCGATTATGCTGTAATCTCAGCCATAGAAAACCTTGACATCAACGGCTCTATCGAGATCGCAACAAGACAAGATACCAAAACTCAGAAAGGCTATGACAAGTATGATAAGCTTATTAAACGTGAATACGTTAAGCTCGACAGAATAAAAGAAGCTTATCAGAACGGAATTGACACGCTTGATGAGTATAAGAGCAACAAGCAAAAAATCACTTCTGAAATTGAAAGGCTTGAAGCCCTGAAGGCAAAGCTCCCAAAAGTAATTGTCGAGGACCCTAAGAAAGTGCTTGAAGAACGCCGTCAGGAGTTTCTTAGACTTGTTCATAATCCTGAAACTCCCAAAGAAAAGCTCAATTCTTCCCTTCGCAGCTTTGTTGAAAAAATAGTCTTTAACCGCCTAAATACGTCAGTTGCTATTTATTATTATGTCTGATTATAGGTATTTACAGCTTGGCGGACCAGAGGCGGACCAGACGGAGAGCTCGGAGCATCGCTTCGTTATCTGAGCCAGAGATATTCTGCTCCGACTCGTGAGGTGCAGGCTATCCTCAATGATATTGGCACTGAGGAGCTTTCTCATATGGAGATGATCGGTACGATCTTGTATCAGCTTACAAGAAACCTTTCAATAAAGGAGATCAAGGAAAGCGGATTTGATACCTACTTTGTAGATCATACTACAGCTATTTACCCTATCGCAGCTTCGGGTGTTCCCTTCTCTGCTGACTATTTCCAGTCAAAGGGCGACCCTCTTACTGACCTTCACGAAGACCTTGCAGCTGAGCAGAAAGCAAGAACGACCTACGATAATATCCTGAGACTTGCCGATGACCCTGATGTCAGAGATCCGATCAAATTTCTCAGAGAGCGTGAAATCGTTCATTATCAGCGTTTCGGTGAGTGTTTGAGAATAACACAGGATATGCTTGATTCAAAGAATTTTTACGCATTCAATCCAAGCTTCGACAAGTAAATTACAGGCTGAGGCTTATGCCTCAGCCTTTCTATTTGATAACAATATTTTACAGATATATGAACGCAATTACAATTACTATCACTCAGTGAAATAATAAAAAACTATATTTTATGATCTTTTCTCCTTGACATATCAGTAAAATAGTGCTATAATATATATGAAAATAATTTTAATAATTAAATCATTAAATATATTGTCATTAATATAAGTATCAATACTCAGGAGGACGATATTTATGGCATTCATGCTTTATAGCATTGACGAGGCTATCGATGGTGTGTATGTAGTTACAAAGTCTATGAACGGACAAGCAAAGATTGGAACGCTCATACACGTTATGGATGCCAGAGAAAACTCTGACGGCATAATTGTAGACTATCGAGTTACAAGGACAGGTCAGAATTTCGTTGCTAAATTTGAAACTGTTAAGGATTTCTGTAAGTGGGTAAGACCTGATAAGTTTATTGCAAGGCACTATGACAATCTTACCAAAAAAGAGATCAGACAGTACATAAGAATTACAGACCGAACCTTTACAAGCTTTTGTCTGCCGATAATTATTGTTCTTGTGGCTTTGATCTGGATTGCTTCTTTTGTTCTTTTAAAGGGTGTATTGAGAATTGTTTTAGCCGTTTTGCTCTCGGTTATTGCATTTTTCGGTGTTGTCCTTCTTCTCAACAAGCAGAAGGAAAATATTAAACTGAAGCTATACAGTAAGCTGAATATCGGTGTTTCCTTTAAGTAAAATATAAACCGCTGTGCATTCGTACAGCGGTTTTTTCATAATAAAACTCGCCCGATCTCTCGGACGAGTTATTTTTAGTGTCTTTTTCTGAACAGGAAATTAGCCTTTGCAACCTTCTTACGCTTTTTCGCCTGCTTGAGAAGTTCTTCCTTGGTGAGCTCAGGCTCTTCCTCTTCGGCTTCCTTTTCGAGGACAGACGCTTCAAGGTTTTCACCAGAAACTGTTGCTATAATCTCTTCGGGAGGCTTTACGTCACTCGGAGCTTCATAGAACGGATTGTTCTCCTCAATCTGAACTCCGCTGATAACATCAGAGGCCTGTGCCGGTGCATTTGCTTTGACAGCAGGTTCTGAGGGCTCTTCCGCAGCAGAAACTTCCTGTGTCTTAGGTTCTGTTTGCGTCTGAGGTTCTTCTGTATCATCAAAATCAAAGCCGTCCATAAGCTCAGCTCCGCTTCCTCCAAGCCTGAGAGCTGATACTGCCGATGCTTCACTATCAGATAAAGCCGCACAGCAGTTATCATTCTCGGGGTTTGTACGGAACAAAAGCTCCAGACATTCAGCAGAGGGCTTAACAATGCTTTTATCCGAAAGTGATGCAACTGCAATGCTCTTTGCTATTCTGCTTCCGTCATTTATCATATACAGTGCTGCAAGATAGTCAGCCGAGATATTTGTGACCTTCCCGTCTTTAACAGAAACAGCTGTAACTGCACTGTAGAGCTTCCCTTTCGCATCAGCAATAACTGCTATCTGAGCAGCCTTGTCCACTGCCTCAGAGCTGACTATATCTGCATATTCCTTAACTGTTTTGACCAATGTGTTTATATCCATATTCACACCTGCTCTTTATCTTCCAAGCAGCTTTGCCTTTCGTTCAGCGGCAAGACGCTTGTTTTCTATTACCTTAGCTTTGATAACATCATGCTTTTCCTGTGCTAGCTCCACATCATACACACAAGCAAGAGATATATCGTCCTCTGTGCCGTAATGCGAACGCTTTACCATATTGTTCTTTAATGATGTAATAAACCCGTCAACATTTGTCAGCTGACTTGCGATAATTGTATGATAATCAAGGAAATCATAATCGCTGCCAAACGAAGTATAAAGTCCGTCAGTAGAAACGCAGATTGCAAGAAGCCTTTTGTTATCTACATAAAACTGATCGAACATCGAAGCTGCATTAGCATTACACATCGATGATGTGATATTAGCAGGGTTCGATTCCTCATAGTCCATTATCATTGAGGTCTCTCCGTCCTCAAAAACAGCAACCAAGCTTCCGTCACCTATCTGGAAACCAAATGTATATCCTCTTCCTGCAACAGCAGCTATAAGAGTAGTACCGTAATAGGATTCGTGGGGTATCTCTTCAAACTCCTCATAAGAGAATTTGCTCAGCTCGTCCTGTGTCACAGGATGAGCATCAAGGTGAGCAAGAACCTTCTCGTTCCAAAGAGAAATAACCTGCTTCTCGATATTTCTGATTATCCTTTTATGTCCGGTACGCATATTCTCATCAAAAGCATCGGGATCTGCATAAAACTTCTTGATAGTTTCAAGTGCAGCTTCGGTTGCACAGGCGGATCCTACATTACTTCTGAAATGCTTTTTGCTTCCGTGACCGTCAGCTACTACTACAGCTGCGTAGCCGTTTCCGACCTCAAAAGCTGAGCTGTCCTGACAAACGATCCCTCTTCTCTCATGGCTTGCTCCCATTACAGAGTGGCTGAAACCGTTAAACATATCTGATCCAAGCTCCTTCCGTTAATATTCTGAAAAAACGGCTTTCTACCAGCCTGTATCAAAGTTTACATTATCCTGCTCGTTCTGCTTTACAAGCTCCTGAATCTGCTGACCAAGCATCTTCTGCTTAGATGCATAAACATCTTCATCACTGAGCTCAGCCTCGTTCTGATCTGATAAGGTCATACTCTTGCTTCCGATCTGCGATGCTGTAACAGCAACTATCTTGATCATCTGTGCAAGCTGATTTCCCGAGTAGGCGTGTACAACAGTATCCTTAGAACCAGTAAACTCAGCAAGCATATCATCGTTGGCTTCATTTCCGATACCAAGAGCAGCCTTCAGACCAAATTTGTACCAGCTGTTATTGCTGAGTGCTTCGAGACCCTCTTTGTACTCATCAGAGGGATAACCATCTGTCATAAGGAAAATGACAGGTGCAAAGGAGAGTGAAGGTGAATTAAGGAAGCTGTTTCTTGACATTCTTGATGACAGCTCCTTAAATGCTGCACCCATACTTGTTACGCCCGATGCAGAAAGTCTTGTCCACTCGAAATCCTCGATAGCAATAGGCTCTGCATACATCCATTTAACATCAGTTGAGAATGTAAGTACAGCTACCTTAACCTCAGTATCAGCCTCACCTACTCTTCTGATCTCAGGGATAAGCTCCTCCATAACAGTGTTCAGCTCTCCCATTTTAGTTCCTCTCATACTTCCCGAGGTATCGATCAGAAAGAAAATAACAAGGCTCTTTCTTGATACACCTGTAGCTCCCAGCGGATCGTCATCAAAATCAAACAGATCGAGATCATCTACAGGCTGTGCAGCCTTGATCTCCTTTTCCGCCGGAGCTGCCTGTGCAGTATTCTTATTTGCTTTTTTATTCTTGCTCATAGAAATATGCTCCTTTTACATATTGTAATCACTTTTATCCGAGACTTGCTTTTACAGAACCGAAATCTATCTCCAGACCCTGCCATATCGGACAGCCCTTACCGGGTGTTATGTCATAGATGTTGCCATCAGGCATTTTTACCTTCCAGGTATGGTCTGAACAGTTCTTGATGCCAAGAACCCCGGGCTTCAGTTTATTCTCAACGAGCTCGCCCGCTACCGTCAGGAAATCGTCTGAATCGGGGAAAACCTCACAGTCATAGAACTTGCTTCCGATATAAAGTGGTCTGAGGTGCTGACTGTTGCTGAATGAAAGTGTTGCAAAAGTCATACCGCATTTCGGACATCTGTAGGTTGAGCGGTCGGGCATTTCAAACATCGAAGTGAAGTTTGTTCTGCCGCAGGTGCAGGCAATTATCTCAGAACGCAGTCTGATAAATAGCTGCTGCCACTCGTTTTCGATCACTCTCTTGTTCGGATCGTGAAGTCCCTCGGTAAATGACTTGATGAAAGCATCTTTGATATACTGAGGATACATTCTCCAGAACTTTATAACATTATCGTGTATTCCCCTTACAGGTCTGTTAGACTCATCATCGGGATCATATACGAAAAGTGCATCTGCACCGTAATGCCTGAGCTCAGCTGCTTCTGTAAGGCAAACGTCCTTAACGACCTTTTCGCCCTCCATAGGATCTCCCCTGAACAAGAGCTTAAAGAGTACAACTGCCAGAGAATACTTATCTGTCTGTACATCAGGCTTTGCAAGGCCTCTTACTATCTCGGGAGCCATATATCCCGGTTTTCCTCCGATACCAAAGTTGCTGCCGTCAGGTGCGATATTATCGCAGTCGCAGACAAGAACAGCACCCGTATCAGTATTGATAAAGAAGCCTCCGTCGTTAAGGTCCTGATAGCTCTTTCCTACTCTGTGAAGCTGTCTGAACGCATTTACGATATTAATTACAGCGGTTACCATAGCATAAAGGTCTTTAAACCTTACGGTCTGTCTGTGAGCTCTGCCCGTCAGAGGATCCATAACCAGCTTATAGGTGTTAAGGATATCAACGAAGGAGTCAAAGCTGTCAGGCTTTACCTCCATCAAATAGCCAAAGGTGCCGTCGGGAGCGTCCTTAGTCATATATCTTGGCCACAGGAACTTATTGCTTGGAGCACCGTCCGAAATATTTTTCTTAATGTTGTTCTTGAACGCAGCAGGATCCTTTATCTTCTTGATATCATACCATTTAAGTGCCCATTTCATGCCGGTATACTCAACAAGATAAACAACACCCTGACCGCCGCTGCCAATTACCTTTTCAACGACAGCGGTTCCGCCGTATTCCATTTCAACTTCCTGACCGATTTTCAGCTCTGTCATGTAGTTTATTCCTCCTTAGTATCGTACCCCGGCAGCTCAGTTCCCGGAGCCTGGGTCTGAAATTTGATTTTTTTCTGCATACAGTATTTATGTATATAAGAGTTTTCATGACAATATACTACCAGCTCGGGACAGTACGCAAAAGCATTTTTATCAATGAATTTCACATTCTGAGGAACCACAAGCTTTTTTAGCGATTCACAGCCCGAGAAGGCATTCTCTCCGAAGCCTGATACAGTATCAGGGATAACTAGAGTCTCAAGCTCGGAGCAGCAGAAAAACGTATTGTCACCGATCTCCAGAAGCCCGTCAGGCAATCTGACCTTTTTTAGACTTACACAGGCATTGAAGGCACCCTTATCTATCTTTTTAACCGAGGGCGGAATAATGATCTCTGTAAGCTTCCTGCAATCAGTGAATGCATACTCCCCTATTGCCAGAAGAGTCTGCGGAAGAGTGATGCTTTTCATCATGCCAAAGCCGTCAAAGCAGTAGCTGTCGATCTTGGTATAGCCTTCTTTTATGCTGATAGACTTTGAAAGCCTGTGCAGCATAGCATCAAACTTCTTATAAACCTTGCTCTCTATTGTAAGCACAGGGACTTTATTCTCATGCTCTTCAGATTCCTTGCTTTTCTCTCTGATAATAAGCTTTGATACATAACGCATCTTCAGCATATATGTAATAACAGAGAGAACAAATTCTGTTTCTTCCTCACTCATCGAGCACCCTTCGGTGAGCAGCGACTTAGCATCTGAAACAGCACTTTTTCTGTTTTCTGCACCGAGGAAAATATTCATGACCCCTGCGTTGAAAGCCTTAACAAGAAGGATTCTCTCAACATCAAGATCGGGGAGCAGATCGGCAGCAATACCAATAAGCTGCTGAACATTGGCAATACTCTCTCCATACTCAGAAACAAGCGAACGCATCTGCGTCTGAACGAATTTAGTATTGGTAAATCCCTTTATATTGTACGGAACAACATTTCTGCATTGCAGACATATCGCACTGTACTCAGGGATCTCTGCATTACAGCATTCACATCGCATAAGCAACTCTCCATTCTTATGCTATACTTGAATGTCATACTATGACAAACTCACACTATAAATTATAACATTTCGATTAATATATGTCAAGTAAAAGCACAATATTTTATTAAATTTGTTATAAAAAGCCAAGCGACATCAACCTTAGAAAGCGGCCGCAGATATTTTATGCGACCGCTCTTCAAAATCATTCAATTTTTACTGTGTTTTGCGGAGGCTTTCATTAATGTTATCTACAAGACTGCTGATTTCGCTGATTGATGTACGGATGACCTCGGAGCTCTCATTAGTAACATTAACGTTATCATCAAGAGCCTTGAATGCATCAAGCGTGGTCTCAAGTATCTCAACGAGCTGTCCTACACTGTCTGAATCCATAGTTTCAGTTCCCTTGCAGAACATGATTACCTGAGTAAGAAGATCGTTTACGACTCCTGCTCGGTCACTTGTCTTAGCAGTAGAATCACTGATAGTGTCCATATTGACATTTATGTTCTTAAGGCTTTCTTTCAGCTTATCAGAAAGCGACAGACAATCCGATGTTATCTCGCTTAGCAGCTCGTGCTGTGCAGCCAGTTCACTGTGTCTTGCAATAAGAACGCTCTTGGCATGGACGATACAGTTATCAGCTGTGTTAAGACCTCTGCATATCGATGTAGCCATATCACGGCATGATTTATAACCGCAGGCATGGCAGTTGAAGTTACGCTCCTCTTCTGTATGCTTGCCCATCATCTCAAATACGGCATCAAGCTGTCTTTCAGTAGGAGGCGGTGTAGGAGTGCTGGGTCTGTAAGTTCTCTGGAAGTCGCTGATCTTAAGCTCATCATCAAACTTCTTGAAGAGCTTATCATCTCCGCCTCTGAACACTCCCGTCTTACGCTTATTCTTTGCAGACTTTTCAACCTCTCTCATTGTTGCCATAACATCAAACACTGTCTGATTCGTGCCCGATGCAGGACCTACATTACAGCCAAACTCACAGGAGAGTACATCAAACACCTCGGGATGCTTGTAATCAGGCATCTGAGCATACATATCCAGCTCAGGGTATACTTTATGGACACCCTCAGAGGTAGTAATATTGATATCAGGATTATGAAGCCACAGATTATCACGAAGTCCGCCCGGACGAGGATAGATAGAACCTAACTGACCCTGCATCTCTTCAAACTTGTAATCAAAGTCAGTCGGAGAATTTGTAGCGATCTTGATATCATTCTTATCAAAGTACTCATCAAGCTTCTTGAATGTAACATTGAAGTCTACAAGGCCTGTTTCAATGAACTCGTTCTTTTTAGCTATACATGGAGAAAGCACAGCGATTGGATTCTCTCGTTTAAGATACTTTTTGATATATATAGCAGCACATAGAACAGGGCTGTGTATAGTAGACAGATTCGGAAGCAGCTTAGGCTGATAGGTCTCTATGTACTTAACAATTGCTGCACAGGGCTGTGTGATGATATTTCCGGCTTTTCTCTGCTCGATTGACCTCAGATGAGCTAATGTACAGATATCCGCACCGAGAGACACGTCATAAATNNNATCAAGTATACCCTTCCATCTTGTCGGGAAAACTGTCTTGATAGATGGTGTTACCAAAACAATAAGCTTCTCTCTTCCGACACGGGACATACAAACATCTGTATCATCGACATAATCTCTTGCACCGTGGGCACAGCTCTTTACACACTCACCGCAGGTTATACATTTCTCGGAATTAACGTGTGTAATAAACCTGCCGTCCTCAAGCATTTTAGTAATGTTAGCCTCGGGAGCGGGACAGACCCTGACGCAGGCGTTGCAGCCTACGCACTTATCGGGTTTTACAATTATGATATCAGCCATTTGTAAAAACAACTCACTTTCAAAAATAGTATTGGATTATTTAGTTTATTTGATAGATTTAGCCTTTTTCAGAAGATCTCCGAGACTGTTGCTCTTGGGAGCTTCCTTCTCAGGCTCCTCCGGTGTTTGCTCGGACGCCTCTTCCTCAGCTTCTTCTTCAACAGCTTCTGTTTCTACAGCCTCAGCTTCATCGTCAGCGGGTTCTTCAGCCGCCTCTTCGGGTTCATCATCACTTTCTTCCTTCGCATCCTTGCCTATAGAATCAGCAAGTGCTTTCAGCTTATCAAGAGCCTTGTTTTTCTTCTTGGGCTTTGCACCTGTTGAATAGCTATCATCGATCTCGTCATATTCGGGCTCTTCGGGTAGCTCAGCCTCAACAAGCTCAGGCTCCTTAAATACAGGAACACCGCCTGCTGTAAGCTCTGTCTTGGTATCAGTGATAAGCTTTTCTGTCTGCTCAATGCTTTCAATGCTGTTCTTTTCAAACTCAACGAGAACGCTCTTTAGTCTTGCTATCTCATCACCAAGCTTGGTAGCATCACCAAGCATAAC
>ONLC01000287.1 GCA_900318545.1 uncultured Eubacteriales bacterium | reverse complement strand
AATCAGCGCCACTATATGCCGCTTTGCGATATGAATATCGTGCATACCAATATCGGAGAGGCCGAGTTTGTAAGGCGCTCACTCGACCTTGAAACTGCTGTCTGCCTGACCGAGTTTAAGGCAAACGGAGTAAGCTACACCCGTGAGATATTTGTCTCCGAGCCCGACAGCGTTCTCGTTATGCGTGTAAAGGGCGACAAGCCTGCAAGCGTCAGCCTGAAAATGTCGCTTGACGGCCGTGATGACTACTTCGATGACAACTCTCCGATCTCGGACGACACTATCTTCTTCTACGGCGGCTGCGGCTCTGAGGACGGCATAAAGTTTGCGTCTTACCTGAAGGCTATTCCAACAGGCGGCAGGGTATACGCTGACGGCAGCTTTATTATGACCGAGGGCTGCGATGAGGTGCTGCTTATACTCTCCGCACAGACAAGCTTCCGCTTTGAGGACTACAAGGAGAAAGCAGAGTATGACATCAAAGCCGTTGAGGGCAAAACCTATGATGAGCTTTACAAGACCCACTATGATGACTACAGCGCACTGTTCGGAAGAGCTTCAATAAACCTCCCCGATAACAGCGAGGGCAATGCCGACCTGCCTACAAATGAAAGACTGCAAAAGATAAAAGAGGGCGGCAAGGACAACAAGCTGATAGAGCTTTACCATAACTTCGGACGCTATCTTATGATCTCTGCCAGCCGAGAGGGCACTCTCCCGATGAACCTGCAGGGCATCTGGAACAAGGATATGTGGCCTGCGTGGGGCTGCAGGTTCACTATAAATATCAATACCGAGATGAACTACTGGTGTGCCGAGAACTGCAACCTCTCGGAGCTGCACACACCGCTTTTTGACCACATTGAGCGTATGAGACCTAACGGCAGAGTGACAGCTCAGGAGATGTATCACTGCGGCGGCTTTACCTGCCACCACAATACAGATATATGGGGCGATTGTGCACCGCAGGATCTGTGGATGCCTGCAACTCAGTGGCCTATGGGTGCGGCATGGCTCTGCCTGCATATATGGGAGCACTATCTGTTCACACTGGACAGAGATTTCCTCGAGGAGAAGTTCGACACACTGAAAGAGGCTGCTGACTTCTTTGTTGACTTCCTTATCCCCGACAAGCAGGGCAGACTTGTTACCTGCCCCTCGGTATCGCCCGAGAATACCTACCTCACCGAAAGCGGTACAAAGGGCAGCCTGTGCATTGGGCCTTCAATGGACAGCCAGATCATCTACAGGCTTTTTACGGCGGTGATAGAGTCCACCGACATACTGAATAAGGACAAGGCCTATGCCGAGAAGCTAAAAGACCTCAGAGACAGGCTTCCTCAGCCCGAGATAGGCAAGTACGGTCAGATAAAGGAATGGGCTATCGACTATGATGAGGTAGAGCCCGGACACAGGCATATTTCGCAGCTTTTTGCCCTTTATCCCGATGATGCTATAAACGTCCGCAAGGACAAGAAGCTTGCCGCAGCCGCAAGGGCGACCTTAGAGAGAAGGCTCTCGCACGGGGGCGGCCACACGGGCTGGTCAAGGGCTTGGATAATCAATCACTGGGCAAGGCTTATGGACAGCGAAAAGGTGTACGAGAACATCATCGCACTGCTCAGCTCGTCAACCTCGGAAAATATGTTCGATATGCACCCGCCCTTCCAGATAGACGGAAACTTCGGCGGCACGGCAGGCATAACCGAGGCACTTCTCCAGAGCCAGAACGGCGAGATAAAGCTTCTGCCTGCTCTTCCCGAGGAATGGGCAACAGGCTCGTTCAGGGGGCTTTGTGCAAGGGGTGGCTTTGTAGTCGATGCAGAGTGGGAAGAAAATATGCTTATCTCAGCGGCTGTCACCGCAAGGGCAGACAGCAAATGTACGCTGGTCGGAAACTTTGAGGTTTTCTGCGGCGGCGAGCCCGTAGAGCTTGAAAAGGCAGACAAGACCGTAAGCTTTATGGCAAAGGCAGGCAAGACCTATCACATCAAATAGCAGGGGCAGGGATAACCCTGGCAGTGCTCGCCGCACGGCTAATACGCGACGTAATTTTGCTTAAAGCTTTTCTTGCCTTGAACGCGGAGCGATATTAATTCTGCACTAACTATTTCCGCGTTCAAGGTCTGTGAAGCCAAAGCAAAGGTACGGCGCGTGGCGGTGCAGGGTTTTCCCTGCCGGCGAGCACCGCTGGGGCTTGACATAGGTTTTTTTGTGTGATATAATAAGTTAGCTAATAATATAAATGGAGTGAATAATATGCTTAATATCAAAGTCGGAGAGTTGGTTAAGGACGCACACGGCAAGACCTACGAAGTTATCGAGGTGCATGAGCATAATGTGCTTATACTCGAAGAGGGCAAGGAGTACTGGGAGCGTATCTGTATGGGTAACTTTGACTTCAATGCCTACTTTAAGGAAATGTCCGAGATCATGCCCGGCGGCGGCGAGGCTCTGGACGAGGACGAAGACGAGGATTACTAAGCTTGGTGCCGATCCCTGTATCGGCACTTTTGTTTTTTGAAAGGAGGCCGCTGTGAGAAAACGCCTTTTTGAAATAATGGAGATCAATAACCGTGACGATATCCCGAGCACTGTGTTCGATATCGGGCTTGCGGTTGTTATAGTTGTGAATATCATAGCAATGTTCCTTGAAACGTTCTCCTCGCTGAACGCTTATAAGTCATTGTTCACGATGATAGAGAACGTGACAGTTGTGCTCTTCATCATTGAGTATATACTGAGGATAGCTACCTCTGACCTTCTTTACCCCGACAAGTCAAGGCCGAGGGCGGTGCTGTCATTCCTCATATCGTTTGACGGTGTGGTCGAGCTTCTTACTATACTGCCGTTTTTCTACCTGTCGGGCTTTATCGTGTTCAGAATGCTCAGGGTAGTGCGTATTTTCCACCTGTTCAGGATAAACTCTCAGAGCGATTCGTTCAATGTTATCAAGTCAGTCCTTTATGAAAAGCGAAACGCTATAATGTCCTCGGTGTTCATAATCATAATACTGATGCTTGCGTCATCGCTTGGTATCTACAGCGCCGAGCACGAGGCTCAGCCCGATGTTTACGAGAACGCTTTTTCGGGTATATGGTGGAGCGTTTCGGCAATGCTGACAGTCGGCTACGGAGATATTTATCCGATAACGATAGCAGGTCGGATAATGGCGATACTTATAGCGTTCCTCGGAGTTGGAGTTGTGGCAATACCTACAGGTATCATCAGTGCAGGCTTTGTTGAGTACTACAGCCGTGAGCAGAACTACGACAAGAAGCTTCGTGACATTGAGCGTGTGGGCGAGGTGCTCGTCACCGAGGAAAGCGGCCTTGCAGGACAGACAGCAGGCAAGATAAAGAAGGCACACGGCTCAAACGTATACCTTATCCTGCGAGATGACCTGACCCTCATCGCCACCGAGAGCACCAAGGTCGCAGAGGGCGACATACTGATAATTGACTCGGAGAAGGTAATTAAAAAGAAGAGGAAGAGAAGATAGCAGAAGATAATTAGAACAGCTCCTGTCGGACAGACGGGAGCTGTTGTTTTAGAGAGATTCAAGTCATAAGCACAGCCGTCTGCAAGACAAAGGGTCGCAGGGGCAACGCCCCCGTCTGTCACCCGCCCGAGGCTGTGACGAGCGAAGTCGAGGAACACGCCGAGGGCTTTTGTTGGAAGTACTCGATTTGTATTAAGCATCTCTTGACAAAGTACGAATTTTAGTATATAATACATTTGTGTACATTTGAATACAATTGTGTGCAGAAAACGGAGGTAATAATTATGAGTGCAGCTGGTATTCCAATTCAAATAATAATGATAACTATCATCATTCCTATTTTGTGCGGTTTGGCAGGTGATAGGATAGTAAATTCCAAAGGATATACAAAAGAAGAAAACCATGGCTTTTTATGGGGGTTTCTTTCTTCAATAATTGGTATAGCACTTTTTTTTGTTTGTGGATTGGGTATATTATGGGGATCATTTTTAGGAATTGTAGGAATAGTTGTATGCTGTGTAAAACCGATGGTAAATTCATTGCCTAAAGGATCAGCAGTTATCAATACTAGTCCTAAAAGTGATTCTGTTTCCGAACAGATAAAAGAGATCAACAAGCTGAAAGAAGAAGGCTTCATCACTGAAGAAGAATACGAAGCAAAGAAAAAGCAGATACTTGGTATCTGACAATAG
>ONLC01000079.1 GCA_900318545.1 uncultured Eubacteriales bacterium | reverse complement strand
TCCATGTTCTTGACGGTAGTTGAAGAGATATAAATCTGTTCGGGGTCTGTGAAGCTGCCGTCAGGTGTAGAGGTAATGTCGCTGGTATAGAACAGATAGTAGAATGCAGCCTCATCGCCCTCATCTGTCTTGAAGGAAACCTTGTACAGCCAGTAGATGCGGTTTACAGTGCTGTAATCATACTTAGTGTCCTTAGTGAATGCAACATAAGTGGAGGAGTAATCAAGAGTAGCTTCCTCGATCTCGCCCTCGGCACTTGTCAGCCAGCTGTAGCTCTGACCTATCAGGTCTTCCTGAGCTTCCTTAACCTTTTCGTCAAGCTGATCCTTATAGAACTCGTGAGTCTTCTCTGCGTTGTCCTTTGTAACGTAGGAAGGAACATCAGTCAGCTCGGAAACCTTGAAGGTCTTCTTAACGTTGCCCTCGGAGTCAGCACCCTTGAGTGCATAGCCTGAATCTGAGAGTGAGTAGTAAGGCTCGCAGGTAACTGTGAACTCGCCGTCCTCACCGATGTAATCAGGGCAGTCTACTGTGTAGGAAACGTTGTCCTTCAGCTCGGATTTTACAGATTCAGAGTTTACATAGGAAGGCTTAACGAAAGGCAGAGCTCCCGAATACTCGAAGGTGATGCCCTCGAACGGGTCGATCTCTGTACGCTCGGAAAGACCTTCAACTGTGTAGGTCTTAGTGAGTCTGTTGTCATCACTGAGATCCTTAGCGTCAATTACATAATACTCGTCGTCATACTCGAAGTATGCTGTGTCTCCTGTCTTTGTCAGGTCATAGTAGAAGTATGCCTCAACAGTATAGGAGTCACCGTTTTTGAGCTCATTGCTGTAGTCATAGTCATAGCCTATTGCATAAGACCAGTCCTGATAGGTGCTGTTTACAGATGCAGAACCGTTTCCGTCAAAGCCCGAGAAGCTTACATCGATGCCGTCAAACGGATCGATCTTTGTGCCTTCCTTAAGGCCTGTTACCTTTACCTCAAAGGTGGTGTTCTCGATCTTGATCTTCTTATCCTTGAGTGAGGATTCGGGATACTTGATAGTAACCTTTACCTTGTCTCCGTTTTTAAGACCCTTTGCCTTGTCTACCTTGGCAGTGATCTTGTAGTTGCCCTTGTCATCAGTTTTGAGAAGAGCCTTTCTCATCTTCTTGATCTCAGACAGATCATCATTATCATAGGCCTTTTTCAGAGTCTTGTTATTGATAGAAAGGTATTTGCTGACTGTTTCCTTAGAGTCCTTGGAGCTGCTTCCGCCCATAAGGCTTCCGAGAGCGTCAAGGTCATCCTCATCGAAGTCTTCCATAGCATCGCCGTAATCCAGATCATCGAGAGCATCCTTGAGATCATCTGTATCAAGATACATATAAGAAGGATACGCATTGAGCTCTGCTGTAGCAGTTCCCGAACCGTTGATGCCCTGGAAATTAACCTTGATAAGGTCCTTGGCTTCGATCTTAGTGTAGCTGAAGATGTTCACGAGAATAACTATCAGAGCTATGATAACTATAATAGCTGCACAACCGATGATAAGGATATTCTTGTGAGCTGCTACCCAGTTGCCGCCTGCCTTCGGAGCACCGTCAGCCGCAGGAACGGGCTGAAATGCAGGTGTAGCTGTCGGCTGAACCTGTGCCTGTGCAGGGTTTGCTCTCTGGGTCTGTCTTGCCTGAGCGTATGTATCGTTTGGTGTCTGAGCCTGCTGCGGTGCAGCCTGCTGCTGGGGAGCTGCCTGTGCCTGCTGAACTGCGGGCTGAGGAGCTGCTGCGGGGAGCTGTGCTCCGCAGGAAGCACAGAACTTTGTGCCTGCTGTAGCGGGAGTTCCGCACTTAGGGCAGAAAATCTTATTATCCATACTATACCTCCGTTGAATAATGCTGATAATAAATGCTGCTTCGGCCGGGCTGCTGCCCTCCGAAGCTTATGCTGAAAAAGACCCGAAAAGCCGAATCTTCGTCAATTATCAGTATACAACCAACGTTTTCAAAAGTCAAGAATGACGATAAAAAAGTCGTACAAAGAATTAACTTTTTGTATGTTTATACAATTATTAGACATAAAAAAATCACTCTTTAAGCGATTTTTCTCTATCGCAGGGCTGCTACAGTATAGCCTTCGGGGTGGGAAACTGCCGCCTGCACAGAGAGCTTATCGCTTCGCTGAGATAGGCACACTCGGACTGAATATCATCGGAGCCGTTTTCAGCCATAGCACCGAGCTGTTTTATGTCTGCGGAAATGTCATCAATGCAGGACGAATTCAGCTGCAGTGAGCCCTTGAAGCTGAAGCTGTCCCATAGGCTGTCGAGCTCCCTTATCTGCCCTGTACTCACAAATCCGTTTGCAGCTGACGAGGCTATCTCCCCGAGCTTTTCCGTCAGCGCCTCGGAATCCTTTTTCAGCCCGTCAAGACAGTATACTCCGAGGGCGGTTATCATTATCAGGATAAAAACGCTTATAAAGAGCCTTTTCATTCTATTCTTCCTTTCTTATGAGGTTTACTATGCCGTTTTTGTCGGCGGTACAGATATAGATATCATCGGGGGAGAGCTTCCTTTCTTCAAGCTCTCCGAGCAGTGCCTGCCTGTCAAGGCCTGTACTTTCTAAGGAGTTGTCAATAATGCAGCCGTTTTCTATTACAAGCATAGGAGGATCGCTGTCCTCTGACTGTATTTTCATATCCTCGCAGGTAACGGGCTGAGAGGCTTTTTTCTGGTATACGGAGAGTGAGCCGTTTGTTTCCACAACAGCGAGCTGCACCTCGCTGATGTCAAAGATGCTCATGCTTCTGAGGGAAGCAAGCAGGTCATCTGCCGTATATCTCAGGCGGATAAGCTGTCTCTGATCGACTCTGCCGTTTGATATAACTACCTTCGGAGAGCCGCAAACAAGCTTTCTGACCTTTCTCCATTTCAGCGACACATAGGACATTATGACATCTAAACTTATCAGCGTGTAGATAGGTATTATGCCCATTATCATAGGTATGCCCGTGTCCTCAACGGGGAGAGTTGCGATGTTAGAGAGCAGCACAGTCGTTACCAGCTCCGAGGGCTGCAGCTCTCCTATCTGCCTTTTGCCCATAAGCCTGATTCCGAAAACCAGTGCAAGGTACAGTATCACAGCTCTGATAAAAACGATAAGCATTTGTGACCTCCAAAGTTTTTCTGCATTTATTTTCTGCAATAAGGCTTTGAATATTCTGTTTGCAGCTGTAAAGAATATATTGACAGAAAACTATCAGAAATGAAGTGAATAAATGAACAAAAACGATATATCTTCAAACCTTTCCGAAACGCTTTCGGAGCTTCAGAAAAGGCTTTGCCGGACAGCAGAGCTCAATATCACCTCGGCACATATCTGCGGACAGAGGATAGCAGTCGCCTCAATAGAGGGCATGGTAAGCACCCAGCAGCTAACAGAAGCAGTTCTGAGACCACTCAGTGAACTTGAGCGTACAGGCATATCCGAGGGGAGCTCTTTGTTTGGATATATTACCGGGAGCATCTTCCTCACAGCCGACAGACAGCTTGTATACAGCCTTGATACGGCTTCGCAGCTTTTGTTTTCGGGCTTTGCAGTTATTTTCTCGGACGGCGAGTGCCGTGCCTGTGCTCTGGGGCTTCAGGGCTATGAGATGCGTTCGGTATCGACTCCCGAGGCAGAGCCCACTGTGAAATGCTCTCAGGACAGCTTTACAGAAACAGTCAGGGTGAATATGTCGCTTGTGAGAAGAAGGCTCAAAACGCCGAAGCTTGTTATGGACATAAAGCAGGTGGGAAAGCTTTCAAAAACCGATGTCTGCATTATGTATATAAAGGACAGAGCCCCTGCTGACATAGTGGAAAAGACAGAAAAGCGGCTCTCGGAGATAGAGCTTGATGTTATGCTCACAAGCGGCTATGCAGAGCCATTTATAGATGACAGCTTCGGGGAGTCGCTGTTTTCCTCATGCATTTATACGGAGCGTCCCGACCTTGTATGTACAAGGCTTATGCAGGGGAGGGTCTGCATTATAGTTGACGGCACGCCCTTTGCACTTATTCTGCCCTCGCTTTTTGCAGAGTGCTTTTCCACTATGGACGATTACTCCTCAAAGCCATTTTACAGCACCTTTATCCGCTGGATACGCTATATAAGCTTTTTTCTTGCGGTGGGCTTTCCGGGGCTTTATGTGGCACTTGCCGACCATCACCCCGAGGTGTTTTCAATGAAGCTTCTGTTAAACCTCTCAGCTGCCGAGGAAGCTACCCCCTATCCGCTTATGGCTGAGGTGATAATGCTGATGATCTTCTTTGAGATAATGCGTGAGGCAGGTCTGCGGCTGCCGAAGGCGGTCGGGAGTGCAGTTTCTATCGTGGGAGGGCTTTTCATCGGAGATGCGGCGGTAAAAAGCGGAATAGTTTCCGCACCGCTTCTTATAGTTGTCGGGATAACGGCTACGGCTTCATTTGTAAACCCTCAGCTTGAACAGCCTTCCGCAGTGCTGAGACTGCTCTTCATTCTTGCAGGCGGCTTTGCAGGCCTTTTCGGGATAGCGGTATGCTTAGCAGCCGTAACGGTAAATATCTGCGCTATGGACGACTATGCAGTATCATATACGGCACCTGCCGCACCGCTTTATCCGTCATCGCTTAGGGATATACTGTTTATGAAGAGCTTTAAGGAATATGAAAAAACACGCACAACACTGTCAAGCATAAGGGAGGGAGAGCATGACTAAAATAAGCCCTATGCAGATGTTCGCTGTAATGCTTTGCGGACACCTGTTTTCGCTGATGACCTTCTTTCCGCAGGGGCTGGGCTCTCCTGCGGAGTATATGATAGGTATCGCTTTAGCAGGCCTTATCGAGGTGCTTTTTCTGGTGCCGCTGTTTTACCTTTGCAGATTCTTTGAGGGCAAGGATCCCTGCACTGTGTCGGCAGAGGTCTCTCCTGTGCTTGGCAGGCTTACGGGAGCGTTTTATACGGCAGTGCTCCTGTACTTTGCTTACAGGGTGACGGGAAACCTCTCGTACTTTCTTGACAATGTGAGCTCGGGCAGCTTTCCGAGGACAGCCGCTGTAATAGGTGTCTGTGCGGTGAGTGCCTATCTTGGGCTGATGAAGCCCTCGGTTATCGGCAAGACCGCAGGTGCTATGCTTGTACTCTTCGGCTGTTTTGCAGGAGTAGTGCTGCTCTTCTCGGCAGGCAGCAGCGAGGACGGCTTTCTGAGTTTTCACCTTGCATCGGAGAACGTTCGCAGCGGTGTGCTCTCATCGGTCAGGTGCGAGCTTCTTCGCAGCCTTGACCTTGTGGTGCTTCTTATAATGCTCCCCGAGGTAAAGGGCAGCCCTGTTAAGGCAGGAGCGTTCTATCTTGCAGGCAAAAGCCTGATAGCAGAGCTTGCTGTCGGGTTTGCGGTGATAATGCTCGGCGACTATGTGCTTGTGTCAAAGCTGCCGCTTTCAGCCCTCGGAACGTATTCGGGCTCGTCAATGACGGAGAGGTTCGATGCTGTTTTCATGGCTGTCTGGACAACACTTGCGATAGTAAGGCTGGGTGCTGTTTTTCACTGTGCAGGCAAATGCCTTTGCCATACTGTAAGAGTTCTTGACAAAAGCACTGCGGTGCTTCTCTCGGCAGGGGTGTCGGCAGGAGCCGCACTAATAAGGCTTCGCAGCTCAGACTGGGAGAGTATAGCCTATAATACTGACGGCAGAGCTATCCTTACAGCGGCTATGATAATAGTGCCGTTTGCGGTAATGGCTCTCAGCCGTTTGTCTGACAGGAGGCGGCAGCTTGAAGGTGCATAATTCATTCTCCGCAGGAAAGCGGATAGCCGTGCTTGTTACGGTGCTGGCACTGGTGCTTTTCTCGTTCCCTGAGGACCACAATATCGAGAACAGGCTTATCGTTCATGCGGTGGGGGTAGACAGATCTGATGACGGCTATGAGGTCAGCTTTCAGGTGTTTCGTTCAAGCGGTGCAGGTGCGGATATACCGATTGATATAAGCCGTTCCAACGTTCAGCTTATAAAGGAGAAGGCACGCACAGTCGCTGAGGCGGTGGACAAGTGCAGTGCCCAGCTTGGAAGAGATGTGTTTCTCGGGCACCTGCAGGTGATATGCTTCGGGCGTGATACTGACTTTTCAAGCCCCGAGGAGCTTTTCAGCTTTGCACTTAAAGACCGCAGTGTTTACCTGGGTTTGGAGGTCTGCGTGGCTGAGGGCAGGGCAGAGGATGTCATAATGCAGGAGCTTAACAGAGGAACGGTGAGCTCGGAAAACCTGTTCAAGGCACTGAAGGAGGGTCTTAAAGGCGGCAGAACCGAGCAGTGCTCAATGCTGAGCTTTCTCTCGTGCATAAGCTCACCGAAGTTTTTTGCAGTGCCTGTTGTGAGTCTATCAGAGCAGGGCGGTGAGAAAAAGGAGCCCGTTATAGACGTTACGGGAACGGCTGTCATCGCAGGAGGGCGTGTTGTGAATATGCTTGATGATGAGGAGAGCTACGGGCTGTCGCTGCTTCGGGACAGGTCGGAGCATTTTGATACTGTTATAGAAAAAGGCGGCAGACAGGCAGATGTGCGTTTTGATAATGCCGACACCGACTGTTATCTCATACGTGAGGGAGATAAGCTCGTGTTCAATGCGGATATCAGTCTTTCGGCATCGGTATCACTGGATATAAAGGGCAGGGATATACTCTCAGATGAGGAGCTTTCAGACTATGTCGGTGTTATGCTTATGAGGACATGGGAAAAGACCTCGGGAGCAGGCTGTGATGCTGTAGGCGTGTGGAAATATGTGCGTCAGAGCGAGCCCGAGCTTTTTCTCAGGGAAAAGGAGAGTATAGGAGAGCTGGTATCTCGGATCGAGCCGAGGTTTACAGTCAGGTGCGTAACGGAGTAGCTTTCTAAAAAATGTTAAAAGGATTGCAGAAAAGGTTATTGCAAAGGGGCGGCTTTTGTGGTAAAATAGGGAAAATACCTTACGGAGGTAACAGGATATGTTAAATGATAGATTTTATGTCCGTGCAAGGGAGCTCACAGAAAAGCTTAGCGAGGAGGAAAAGCTCGGGCTGCTGACTACGCATCATTTTGAGGTCGAAAGGCTGGGTTTGCCCGAGTTTTATATCGGCACCGAGGTAGCAAGGGGCTATGTCGGCAGAGATAAGGAGCATGCCTCTACTGTGTTTCCTCAGCCGATAGGGCTTGCTTCGACCTTTGACAGAGAGCTTATGGAGCGTCTCGGCGAGATAGCAGGAAACGAAGCGAGAGCCTATTACAATGCTGAGAAAAGGGGCGGTCTGGCACTTTGGGGACCAACTGTTGATATGGTGAGAAGCCCTCTGTGGGGGCGTACCGAGGAGGCCTACGGAGAAGATGTCTGCCTTGCGGGTCAGCTGACCTCGGCTTACACTAAGGGTATGGCAGGAGAGAATTCTGAGGGCTTTTTCAAGACTGTGCCTACGCTCAAGCATTTCTGCGCAAACAACAACGAACACAACAGAGGAAGCTGCTCTGCATATCTTACTCCGAGACTTAAAAGGGAGTACTACTATGCTGCTTTTGAGCTCCCTATCAGTGAGGGCGGCGCACGGAGCATAATGGCGGCTTATAACGAGCTTAACGGTCTGCCTGCCATAATGAATGAGGATATACAGAATGTTCTCAAAGACGAGTGGGGGCTTTGGTTCGTTGTGAGCGACGGCGGAGATTTCTCGCAGAACGTTATGGCTCACAGGTTTACGGAAACGCACAGCGAGGCTTATAAGCTCTGTCTTGAAGCGGGCAGCGACACCATGACCGATGATGACAGCATGGTAAGGGCGGCGGCTGAGAAGGCACTCGCAGAGGGGCTTATCACATGGGCTGATATTGACCGCTCGGTTACGAATACTCTCTATGCAAGGCTCAGGCTCGGTCAGCTTGATGAAACCGAGTTTGACAGCATAGACAAGACCATCATCGACACCGAGGATAGCAGAAAGGTAAACCTCAGGGCGGCACTTGAGCAGGTAACGCTGCTTAAAAACGACGGGCTTCTTCCGCTTGACAAGAGCAAAAAGCTTGCAGTGCTGGGGCCTCTTCATGATGACTGCCTTATGGACTGGTACACAGGCTGCTGGAATTATGAAAGCACCATTGCCGAGGGCATAAAGCGTGAGTTTGACAGCGTGCTGACGGATTCGCTCTGGGATATTGCGGCTGTTAAGGCTTCAAACGGAAAGTACCTTTGTGCCTATGAGGACGGAACAGTCCGTGCCGATGCAGACCGCCCCGAGGACGGAGCTTTGTTTGAAATACAGGACTGGGGAGAGAACTGGAAGAACCTTTTCTCTGTGAAGTATCAGAGGTACATAAGGCTTTTTGACGGCGGAGAGATAAAGCTTCACAACAGGCGGATATTCGACTGGTTCACAAGGGAGACCTT
>ONLC01000004.1 GCA_900318545.1 uncultured Eubacteriales bacterium | reverse complement strand
TACCACGCTTTGAATCTGCACAGCTTTTTTCAGCATGGTCACTATGAGATCAGAGCCTGCAATGCCTCGCTCCACGCTGGCGAGGTCAAGGCACAGATATTGCTGGCGCTTGCGATCAGCAATGCCGCTGTTACAAGAACAAAATGCTCTCCGGCTGTATCGCATTCAGATAATATGCGGTACAGCTTTCGTGTTTTTCTGCTGAATTTGGGTTTTATCGGGGACGAGTACAAGAACTACCGTTCTCACCTGCTCAAGCATCTTTCGGGCAATATCGCATGGCGGCACCCCGAAGATGCTATAGCCCAGCGAGAAAGGATCAAGGCCGAGCGTGAAGCCGCCCGTAACGAGCGTGTGAGCACCGTGTCGCAAAATGAGAGCGAGGTCGGGGAAACACCCGATGAGGAACAAAACGGCGCTGTGGGCGATTTGTCGAGCAGTTCCGAGGAAGAGATGGCCGAGGAAACTGCGGTCACAATGAATATGTAAAGGAAGTGAAATAGTGAAAAAGAAAAGCGAATACAGGCTGCCGACCAAGCCTATGCTGTATATCGCCTACGGCAGCAACATCAACCTTCCGCAGATGTCGTTCAGATGTCCGCACTCGAAGGTGGTCGGAATAGCTGTGGTCAAAGGCTGGGAACTGGAGTTCAGAGGTGTGGCGACTATAGTGCCAAAGCCAAATGCTGAGGTTCCTGTTCTTTTATGGGAGCTTGACCCGAGGGATATTCCTGCACTCAACAGATATGAGGGTTTCCCTCACCTGTATAGGCAATCGGAAATAGATGTCGAGCTCAACGGAAAGACTGTAAAGGGTATGGCATACCTTATGAACCGAGGTCAGATATCACCGCCCTCACAGGGTTACTTGCAGACCATCTGGGACGGCTACAAAGCTAACGGTATGGATACAAGCTATCTGGTAGAAGCAGCGGCAAGAGCGTATGACTACGCATCGGATATGAATATCAAGTACGATGAATCACTTGACGAGAGCGAAGATGAGGACTTCGACCTTGACGATGACATTCAGATGAGCTTCAAGCTATAGGAGGTGGAGCATGAAATACAAAGGATTCTATATCGACATCACCCCCGATGATCACCTTGTCCGTACAGACAGCAGCGGCAATGAGGTGATATGCCGGGGGTTTTCTTTTTCGGTGTTTACCGATGATGCGAGGACAGAGAAATTTGACGAATTCACGGCTGCGGTCGGGCATGAAATACTTGCCGAGGACATGGAAGAAGCCGAGCAGTTTGCTAAGGACGTGGTTTCCTGCGAGGACAAGGCGTTTCGGCTTGAACAGCCGGAGCTATCAATGGGAGGACAGATATGAACGAAGAAAAAATGATACTAAACCTGCCTTATCTTGAAAGAAAGGCTATCAGCTTTACCACACACGAATATATTGTGGAAAAGGCTTTGCCGGTGAGCAACTATAGGTTCAGACAGATAACTGCTGATCCGATGCAAGATTATCAGGAAATCCAGGATAACATTGATAATATGTATTACGACGG
The DNA here is from genome assembly GCA_900318545.1 of uncultured Eubacteriales bacterium. Classification (GTDB taxonomy): domain Bacteria; phylum Bacillota; class Clostridia; order Oscillospirales; family Ruminococcaceae; genus Hominimerdicola. Next base: position 27,150 of record ONLC01000004.1, on the reverse strand, counting down.
TCATCAATACCATTGTCTTCTGATCTATGACAAGGAGAATGGTGACGGACTGCTTGTGGAGAGCGAGGGATACAGTTACGCAAGATACGCTCAGTATATTCCGCAGGCAAAGCTGATATGGGAACAGTTTGCCAGGACCCACGCTCACGAAATGCGGCTGTGCTGTCCGCTGGAAATATATCAGCATATAGATAACTATCCGCACGATGGCTGTATCGCAGATAATGCTGAAATGGCGAGATATGCTGACGAGATCAATATCGGTATCAAGGAGAACGATCTGCCCGAGGAGCAGGAACGTGGACTGATGCACTGGTATCACCCCGATGGTGAAGATGATGAGTTGGAGAACAAGATATATTCGGCACACTGCTCTGTCGAGGTCATAGAGGGCGAACTGACGGGGGTAATAACCGCAAAGGTGATAGGTGAACTTTCTGATAAGGATATGTCAAAGATTATTCGCTACTGCTCCGGTCAGCTGAGTGACGGCTGGGGAGAGTCGCTTGAACAGAAATATCTGAAGATAGGCGGCAGTGAAATAAACGTCAGCTTCTGGAACAGCAGCGATGACTGGCGGCTGCTGCCCGAAAAAGCGTATCTGGACAGCCTGACACAGAGCGAAGATATGGGAATGGGAGGTCTATCATGAAAAAGGAAATAACGATACCTCCGCAGTATGCGGAGATCATTAAGGCAGAGGCGGAGCGTAAGAACATCTCTATCGAATATGTAGTGCATACCGCCTTGAAAAAAGCCTTGGAAAGGAGCAGGACCGATGCCGAGTGAAAAGAAAGGCATTACTGTTAAAGTAGATGCAGAGCTTCATGCGCAGGTGCGTGAATACATTGAAGCTCACGGCATGACAATGGGAGATTTTGTGGCGCAGGCTCTTGACAATGAGCTGCACCCGAGAATACAGAAGGGACAGAATATGAGTAATATGCGTACAATGGCGTTTCAAGTGCCGCAGGAAATGTTCGATGAGATCAAGGACTATCTGAACAGGCATCATATGAAGCAGAAGGACTTTGTGCTGGGGCTTATCCGTGCAGAGCTTGACAGGGATCAGCAGCAGACGGAAACGGAAGAACAGGAGATAACTGAGGACGAGTCAGAGGATATTGATGAAGCTGATGACGAGGAATATGAGGATTTCGACGATGAAGATATAGATGAGTCCGATGATATGACTATGGGAATGGAGTGAGCAAATGAACGATTATCTTAGACCGGAGCAGGTAGAAAGAATAAGACAGCAGTATCCAACAGGAACAAGAATATGCTGTGATAATATGCCCGATGACCCTCAGCCAATAGAACCGGGAACGCTGGGAGAAGTTATAGGCGTGGATGACGCCGGTCAGGTGATGACGAAGTGGGACAACGGCAGGTCGCTGTCGCTTATCCCAGGGGTGGACTGTTTTCATGTGGTTGAGCAGACACAGGACGAGGTTATGACCGAAGAACCGGAGATGTCGATGTAGGGGTTGAAAAGAAGCTCTGAATATGATATACTATTTAAAAGCCAAGCTGCAAAAGGCGGCTTGGCTTTACATAGAACGATATTCTTATTGTTATACAAATTGGTTTTTCTTAATCTAATAGATATTCTGATTTGTTTATGATATACTTCAGATAACGTTGACTTTGGGAAATCGTGAGATACATTTTTATAAAAACCGGAAGCTTTACCTGTGTCAATGTATAATACACTAGAAAGCAGGGCGTTTCTTAATTATGTTAACAGCGGGAGGATAATTATGCCTGATAAAATAAAGACGGAATTTATTGATCCGCAATGGATCAATGAAATTAGAGACAAACATATATCTTATGAAAAGCTTGCTGAGATCATAGGTCTATCTACTGTAGGTGTATCTAATCTTTTAAACCAGAAGAATAATCCTTCCCCGAATAGTCGCAACAATATGTCAGAAGAATTTGGTATCACTTTTGATTCTATAGGAGTAAAGGATCTGATTCTTATGCTTACTCACATTTCTGATAAGGAATTATCATCAAACTGCAAACGAGTAATACTGCTCTGTTTACTGTATAACGGAAAAGCACCGGGAGCAAAGATCGAGGTCGCAAAACTAAAAAACGAAGGTAATAAATACGGTTATGGCGAAAAAGAAATAGATAAGTCAATCAATAAGTTAGTAAAAAAAGGACTTTTAGAGCAAAACAAGGATAGAGTGAACCTTGTTTTTGATGGCTTCAAGAAGCTTTATGATAAGTATCAGACATCAATCAATGGAAACAAAGAAGAAGAGAATAAAAAGAAATAAAGTTTTTTAGGCTTTATTGAAAAATGGATCTTCCTGTGGTAGTATATTTTGCAGCAGAGAGAAACGCTGCTGCAAAATATACAAATCACAGGAGGAATAAAACTATGACAACCAGAGAAAGACAAATTTACATTTCAAAAGTCAAGCGCTTCGCACGGAGTAAAGCGGGGCTAGCCAAAATCAGGAGAATAGCGCCCGAGTTGGCGCAAATCATTGAATTACATCCGGACTATCTAGACATTGTTCAAAAGAAGAACGACCCAAGGGTCGCAGGGTGCTATCTTAACAGCATATTCGAACAAGCGTTCTATAGCGGAAGCAGCGGCAATGCCATTCTACGAGAGTGCGAGCATATCTATAATTTCCTCACGGATGCCGCAGCTTACGGTGGCGTCTATAAAACCGGCATGCAAGCTCATTTCAAGATTTATGCTACGGGGGTGACCAACTCCAAGATGCGTGAATCCATTGAATTCTTGGTGATCGACAAATTACACCCTCTGTTACAGTATACTGATCCTAACAGCAGTGAATATGGCACAGACAAACCAATTGCAGCCGGAAAAACCAGAGAAACCATTAGAGCTGACATTTGTATTTTTCCCCCGATGAGAGCAAAAAGGTTCGCCGAGGCAGAGGCTGAGGCAGCCGAAAGGGGCACTGTGTGATGAAAGCCATTGAAGCGATTAGAAATCTTAACGAATATTTAATAGAGGAGCAGATCGAGCATTATCCCATCTTGTCCATAGATGGATCAGAATCGCCTATATTATATATGGTCTTCAAGTCTCAGCATTCTCCGGCGGTGCCACTTGAGGGTGAAGTCTTCTTCCATGAGAACTGTGCGGAAATACGATGCTATTATGGAGAACAGATCTCTGCTTGTATTCGCGACTCTTCACATCGCACAGAGATCTATGAAATGATAAATTATATCAATGCAAGGGTCTTCCCATACTCAGAAGTTGTTTATTCTTCTGATCCAAACTACCTGTTTACTCCGAGAATGTATATCACTGCTGACAGCAGTTGTGACCTTACTATTACAACGATTGTCGACTACAGGGTATGGGAGCTCCTCGATGATGATGGCAGTGACGAGTTATATGAGTACATCACTCACTATTGCCCCAGATTTCTCGATTTACTTGCCGTGCCTTTCTTAGGTTTGCTTTCAGAAAGGACTACTGTTACAGGAGCTATTAGTTATATCGAGCATACAATAATTGAAGGATAGAATATTATAATAGACAAAGATAAAGCCAAAATACACATACAGGATGTAAAACAACCTTGCCGGAGGCAGTATCACAAGGTACTGCTTGCGGCCGATTTTATTTATGAATCTTTTCTTTCGGGCCGTCTGTGCAGCAGTGCAGGCGGCCTTTTACATATCCAAACAAGAAAGAGGTGTTCAAATTGATCAATAAAAAGTTATACAGAAAAAACATCGGAATAACAAGGAAGGAGGATCGAATATTTGATACGATTTTTCGATATCTTCGCAGGCATCGGCGGTTTCCGCTCAGGCCTTGAACGTGCTGGCGGTTTTGAATGTGTCGGTTACTGCGAGGTAGATAAATACGCAAAACAGGCTTATGAAGCCCTTTACGACACATCAAAGGAGGTATATTATGATGACGCAAGAACGATCGACCCCGAGACCATGCCGGATTTCGACCTTATTTGCGGAGGCTTTCCATGCCAGTCTTATCCCGAAAAATGAAATATTCCGAAGCACTTCCGCAAAGCCTGTAGTATAGACGATCTGCTGAAAAAACTTCGGAATAATAAAGTCTGGACATAAAAATATCCTCCGTTGTATAATTAATTTGCAGGACTTGACCCAACCTGAATTAAATATACGTAGGAGGACTTTTTATGCAGGTGTTTAATTTGAGGGAAATTATTACTATGGCTCTTGACGAGATGAAGCAGCAGGGCGCTGCAGCCAAACAATTGAAAATCTATCGCAGCACAGGCTTTGGTAATGCACTAAGGTTTTTTAACTGCAGCGGCGTAACTGATGTCAGCGTTGATATGCTTGATGATTATCTGAACAAAATGCATTTGGATTATTTGTCAGGAAATTATTCCGAATGGAAATGGAGAGCAGTCCGCAGAGGAAAGGAACTGCTTGTAAATTACGCAATTAACGGTTCTATTGAGTTAAAGCCTTTAAGCCCATGGAATCATAATCTTGGCAGAGCTAAGCAAAGTGTGATTTATGACAAGCCGTTAAAGAGTCAATTGGATGAACCCTTGAATCTGTTTACTATTGTATGGAAAATCAGAAAGCTGCTTGCAGAAGCAGGCTATACCGAAAGCAGCATAAAGCACTATACAAGTGAAGGACTGACAGTTATTCTTCGTAAGCATTACGAGGCTGGGCTTCAAACATATTCTAAAAGTCTTACCGATGAGATAGTTCGTGATAAAAGAGTGGATTATGAGAAAGGTAAAACCTCGAGGCAGAGCTATCAAAATCTTCGCAAGGCAGCTTTATTCATTGATTCGTTCGTAAAAAACGGAGCAATTGATCTAACGAAAGCTCCTTCATGGAACAAGCGTAAGTTAAGCGGCATATTTAAAAAGCAGTTAAATACATTCTGTACTGTTATGATAAAGGAATATCGTCTGAAACCGAACTCCGTTAACACACTCGCCAGTGCGATCAGGAATTTCTTGTTTGGACTGGAAAGTATGGATATATTTCGCTTTGAAAAGCTCGATCAGCTTACTGTAAGTCGTTGCATTACTCTCCTGACACCTAAATATCCATGCGGGGCAGGCGGCTTGCTGTATGCAGTTCGTTTGTTTCTCAGTTATTTATATGAGTCAGGTATCACCTCTTCTAACCTGAGTAAAGCGCTTCCAAAAGCATTTGCTGTAAAAAAGACCTTTCATGAGCCTTTCTCGGCTGAAGAATTGAAACTGCTACTTTCAGCACCTGACAGGAAAACTTCTATTGGCAGCCGGGATTATGCTATGATGCTGCTCGCATCAAAAACAGGTCTCAGAGCCTGTGACATCGTTAGTCTCAAACGTGAGGATATTGACTGGCGCAACAATCAGATTAATATCGTTCAGCAGAAGACCGGTGTTGCCGTATCTCTGCCGCTGCCTGTTGATGCCGGAAATGCTATTGCTGAATATCTTTTAAAATATCGCCCGGAAAGCTCTTCGCCGCATATTTTTCTCTGTAAAAGCAGAACAGTCAGACTGTTTGCCAGCAATTCTGCGAGTGCAATGGTAACAAGGTATATGAAACTCACAGGGCTTTATGATCCGTCAAAGCGCCGGGGATTTCACAGTCTGCGCCGCTCGTTCGGAACAGCTCTTTTGGATAATGAAATTCCAATGGAGCTTATTCAGCAGCTTTTGGGACAAACACAGATGAATTCTATGAAGCCCTATCTTTCGGTTAATGAAAAAGGCTTAAAGCAGTGCGCTCTTTCACTTGCTGGCACCTTCGTAAAGGAGGCTGCAATATGAACCATGGTTTTAACAGTAGCTTTGCCGACAGACTTAATGCTTTTGTTGAACAGAAAAATGTTCTCGGTTATCCGTATTATGAATCGTTGAGGATACTAAAGCATTTTGACAGCTTTTGCTCGGAACAGTATCCAAAGAAAAAGCATCTGACAAAAGATATTTGCTTATCGTGGGCTGTCCGAAAAAGTAATGAGTGCAACAATTCCTTCAGAAACCGTATCTATCCTATCCGAGAGTTTGCAAGGTATCTGAACAGCATTGGCGAAACCGCCTATCTTATCCCAGCCGACTTCGTGAAAAAAGGATATCCGGCTGTGCCTCATATTTATTCGACAGATGAACTGGCTGCAATATGGAGCGTTCTGGACAGCACACCATTTAAGAAGAATTTTCCTGTGAGGCACCTTGTACTTCCTGCGTTATTCAAGCTGCTTTATTGCTGCGGTTTGCGTCCGGCAGAAGCAAGGACCTTGCTCAAAGAAAATGTTGATCTTGAAAAAGGCAGAATAGATATTATCGAAAGCAAGGCTCATAAAAGCCGCATAGTGATGCTCGCTGATGATGTAACGGAAATGCTCTGGGAATATGATAACGGCGTATCTGCGATCATGCCGGAGAGAAAGCTGTTCTTTCCAAGCTCAAATGATACGGTCTATACCAAAGTGTGGCTTGACAAATCATTCAGAAACACTCTCAAAAAGGCCGGAATAACCGGCAATGGTAAACAAGCTCCGCGTCCCTATGATTTCAGGCACACTTTTGCTACTCACAGGATATATCAATGGATGAAAGAAGGGAAGGATGTTGAGGCGATGATCCCATATCTGAGCACATATATGGGCCATGCGCAGCTTTCTGACACATATTACTATATTCACCTTGCGCCTGACGTTTTCAAAGAGATGAGCGGATTTAATGACAGAGAATTTGAAGAGATTATCCCGGAGGTACCTGACGATGATTGAATTTTTCCATACTGTACGTTCTTTCATCTATGAGTACCTTCCAAAACAGAAAAGCGTAAGCGAGAATACCCAGACTTCCTACAATAAGGCGATAGAATTATTTGTTACGTTTATGCGTGAAGAAAAGAAATATTCAGCTAAGCAAATATCATTCATGAATATTGACAGAGACCTTATCATCGAGTTTCTTGACTGGCTCGAAAATGCCCGCGGATGTAAAGCCGCAACACGAAATCAAAGGCTTATGGCTTTGCGTGCTTTTTTCAATTATGCAGGAACTCTTGATTGTACACAGACAGCGTTGTATATCGACACGTTAAATATCCCTTTAAAAGCTGATGACAGCAAGGTGATTTCTTATCTCTCGGAATCGGCACTTGCAGCTTTGCTAAAACAGCCGGACATAAAGAAAAAGACAGAGCTTCGCAATTTGACATTTATGGTTCTGATGTACGATACGGCTGCACGCTGCAGTGAGTTGTTAAATATGCGGATAAGAGATCTAAAGCTCAACTGTAACCATCCCATAGCATATCTTCATGGAAAAGGCGGCAAAACAAGAACTGTTCCGCTGCTTGATAAAACCGTGCAGCACTGCAAAAGATATCTCAAAAGATTTCATCCGAATGAGAAATCCGGCAGCGATGAGTACCTGTTTTATACTGTAAGTCATAAGCGACACAATCAGATGTCACATGACACAGTCGCATATTTTCTAAAGAAGTATGCTGTTGCTGCTGCGATTGAGTGTCCGGAAATGCCGGAAGATATTCATCCGCATATGATTCGGCATACAAGAGCAATGCATTTGTATCAGCACAATATGCCGTTGAACATGATAATGGAGTATCTTGGACATGCAAGCATAGAGACCACCAGAATTTATGCATATGCTGACACCGAAATGAAGCGTGCAGCGTTGCAGAAAATCGAGAGTGACAATCCTGCAAACGGTATTCAAATTGGCATCTGGGAGGAAGATGAAGAAATGATATTGAAACTGATAGGGAGGTGATTTGTCATCAGGTAATATCGTAGCACAGATTCAATTCAATGTCAAGGTAATACCCGAAATTATTATTCCGAAGTTTTTTCAGCAGATCGTATATACTACGGGCTTTGCGGAAGTGCTTCGGAATATTTCATTTTTCGGGATAACTCTGGTTATTCCGAATTCGGAATAACCAATCATTCTCAATTGCAGGAAAGCGGCGAGGTTTTGACGATACCCGAGGAACCCTTTTCTTTGAAATTGCAAGGATCGCCGCCGTTAAAAGACCTAAGTATCTGCTGCTTGAAAATGTTCCCGGATTGTGGTTTGAGCTTTGCTCAAACCGTGCATAGACAAAGGCAGGACATTTGCGGCCATCCTCGGTACGCTGGATGACCTGGGGTACGATGTCGCATGGCAGCTGCTTAACAGCGCGGATTTTGGCGTCGCCCAAGCCCGAAAAAGAGTGTTCATTATCGGATTTCTTAGAACCGAATGTGCCGGCAGAATGAGAATGACATAATGTATCTGCTTTATTATAGCATAAACAAAATGTTTTAAAAAGTGTGTTATCTATGTACAGCTGTTTATTTGTGCAAATCACACAATATGACTGTTTTGATTTGTGCAAAACAGAGAATGGATTACTGCATTGAAAGCTGCATAGTCTGTGTGAAAGTGTATCCTGCGTTCCACGAAAAAGCAGTTACTCAGGGGAGTATTACAGCATTTGTATCCATATATCCGCTTGCTATAATCAGCATATCTGAAAGCCCATCACTCCGACTATTGCAAGCACTCCGCCGAGTAAATTCGTATTAGAGTGCTGCTCATGCCTGATAAGCCCGATAACGAAGAGAGTTACCAGTATCATCGGCTGTATCAGCGAGTAGTTTGCAAGGCTTATTGCGATGACAGCGTTTTCTATAAGCATTCCTGCGGTATTTGGTATACGTGCGAGAAGTATGTTGAGCGTTCCCTTGGGCTTTTCGGTATAGACATTAAAGCTTACCCTCGGCAGACATATCAGTGCAACGATAACAAGTGCAGGCAGAAGCAGCATTATTGATGAAGCATAATCAGAGAAGCTGCGGATAGTCAGCCCGTAGCCAAGCTTTGCGGTAAGGTACAAAAGCAGCGGCAGGGCTATGCGGCGATAATGTATCTTTTCGGCCTTGTCAGAGCGGACAGTAAGCACAAGTCCCAGTGCTGCCAAGCAGATAAATACTAGCTTGAATGTATTCAGCTTTTCGCCCAAAAACACATCTGCAAAGTAGGACACGAACAGTGTTACCCCAAGCCATGCTTTCAGCTCAAAGGCTGACATCTCTTTAAGCACAAGTACACTCATCTTAAACTCCATGAGCTTGCATAGGGCGACTAACGCCACTCCTGCAAATGACTGCCACCTGAGTGAAAAGGCAATAGTCTGAAAAGGCAGCGTAAGTGCCAAGAATACCGACATTGATGCACACATCAGAAAGGTAAACTCATTTGGCTCAAATTTTGCCTTTGCTGCAGCATACTTGTCACTGAGAGAGCTGATAGTGTAGCAGGCGGTAACAGCTGCCATCAGCGCAAAGACATTCACCAGCGAACCCTCCAGCGTTCAGAAAGCTTTTCTGCCGACTCACTTACAAGAGGCGGCTTTTTTGCTTTCTTTTCATCACGGCAAAAATGAGCAAGCTGCTCTTCAAAAATATCCTCCGCAACGGGTATTTCCGCCCAATCGTCTGTCCAGGAAGAAACGTAAGCGGCATTGGATATCGACAGTGAATTCAGCCCCTCCTCACCCGGAGCAAGCAGAGCTGTGCCGTCAAGAATATGGTCTGTAAAATTGTTCAGTATCTCAGGGTGGCCGTCAGGCTCGGGGGCTGTAAACTCCTCGTACTCACATTCAGGCTGAACAAAGCCGTCTTTGCACTCAGCACAGATCGTGCGTTCGTCTTCTTTCAGCCTCCACCATTTAAGCCTTCTGTCCTCGATGACTATCTTGCCCTTTGTGCCTGAGATCTCAAGCCTGTTTGTGCCGGGGGCTTCTCCTGTAGTAGTGATAAATGCCGCAGTTGCACCGTTTTCGTACTCACCGTAGATCGTAACATCGTCCTCGACACCAATATCGTGATACTTGCCGACGGTACAGAATGCCCTCACTCTTTTCGGCATTCCGAATATCCACTGCCACAGATCAAGATTATGAGGTGCCTGATTCAGAAGCACTCCGCCGCCCTCGCCGTTCCAGGTAGCACGCCACGAGCCAGAATCGTAGTAAGCCTGCGTGCGGTACCAGTTGGTGACGATCCATACTAGCCTTTTCGTATCGCCCAGCTGACCGCTGCGGACTATCTCTCTTGCTTTTGCGAAGATAGGGTTAGTGCGTTGATTGAACATTATTCCAAAGGCTTTCCCCGAGCATTTTGCAGCCTCGTTCATCTCCCTGACCTGACGGGTATAAACCCCGGCAGGCTTTTCTGTCAGAACGTGCAGACTATGCTCAAAAGCCTTTATCGCAATAGTCGGGTGGTCATAATGGGGAACAGCTATCAGCACAGCATCAGCAAGGCCGCTTTCGATAAGTGCATCGGCACTGTCAAATGCAGCGGCAGAGGGCAGCCGGTCCTTTGCCCTTCTGAGTTTTTCGGGGTCAGTGTCAGCAAAAGCTGTTATCTCTACCCTAGGGCTCTCTCCGTTCAGATAATATCCGAGATGTCCGCTGCCCATATTTCCCATTCCGATCATTCCAAGTCTTAGCTTATCCATTTTGCCTTCCTCCTGTTATTTCCTTTAGTGCTGAAACAGCCGCTGAAAATGCTGTACGTGAATCGGGGTAGGTGTAATTCATTTTTGTCTTTTCATCGCTTTCAAGCTTTTCAAAGCCCTCAAATACCGACAAATGCGGCTCAACGGTCAGCACCTCTCCCTTATATTGTGAGATAAGCCAAGGCAGCTTACCTTCGCCCTTTCCGGCAGGCACTACAGAGCCGTCACTCAAAGCATCCTTGATGTGCATATACTCAACATAGGACGAGAGCAGCTCCCATGCCTCTTTAGTGTCCTGACCGCACTGTATAAAGTTTGCAGGGTCAAACACTGCACGAAGCTTGGGCAGAGCCTTGTGTATCTCCAGGCACTTTGCTGCCGTGTCACCGTAAATGCCCTTTTCGTTCTCGTGGCAGAGAATAATATCCGAGCCCTTTGCCGCCTCAATAAAAGCGTTCAGACGTTCAAGAACAGGGCTGATATCCGTTGTGCCGTAAAAGCTGAAAAGGCGGATATGTCTTGCACCTAAAATGTCAGCGAGCTCTAAGCTGTGTTTGAAGCTGTCAAGGTGCGGTGCAAAGTCATCACCGATACCGATCTTTCCGAAGGGTGAGCCCAACGACCATACCCCGAGCCCTGCGTCATTAAGGCGGCGGCGTATCTCACGGGCTTTCTCACGGGAAAGCTTATCAATATTCTCCCCGTCAACGCCCCTTATTTCAAGAAGCTCCACACCGTTTTCCTGCATAGCAGCTATCTGACCCGTCAGGTCGTTAGCTGCCTCGTCTGCAAATGCTGCAAGTCTGAATTTCATGCATATTACCTCCAAGCTGTTTTATTGAGACAATAATAGCATAAATAAAAATGCATTACAATTGCAAAAATCGCCATAATATATTGCAATTTCACGCATAATATGCTATCATTATTTCAGGAGGTGGTACAATGAGTTTTCTCAGAGAAATTGACAGGAATGGCTTGTATATCCGCCACGGAATAGATGATACCCCCGATAATAAGGGTGTGGCTTTTCATATTCACGACCTTTGCGAGGTGTTCTGCTTCGTTTCGGGAAATGCAGAGTATCTTGTGGAGGGCTCGGTCTATCCGCTGGAGAGAGGAAGCCTGCTCATAATGCGTCCGGGTGAGGCACACTGTATCCGCTTTCTGAGCAGTAAGAGTTACGAACGTTATGCGGTGAATTTCCCGATAAACCTGTTTGACAGCTTCGATCCCGAGCGTCGGCTGATGCGCCCCTTTACAGACCGACCGTTAGGCAAGCATAATCTGTACTATCTTCCCGGGCTTGAAGGCACTTTGCATAAGCTTGCCTACTATGAGGGCGATGATTACGGCAGAACGCTTTTATTTACCACAAAGCTTGCCGAGGTAATGAACAAGCTAAGTCATCATACTGACCGCAGACCGACAGCCGAGCCGACCCTGTCAGAACAGGTGGTGAGGTATGTCAATGATGTGCTGTTTGATGATATTTCAGCCGAGCATCTGGCGGAGCATTTCTTTCTGAGTACCTCGCAGTTTTCAAGGGTTTTCAGGAAGGCAACGGGGGCAGCTCCGTGGGCATACATAACAGCCAAGCGGCTGATAAGAGCAAGAGAGCTTTTGCAAGGCGGCGAAAGTGCAAAAAAAGCCGCTGAAAACTGCGGCTTTAAGGATTATTCGGTTTTTTACAAGGCGTACGTCAAGCGCTTTGGCGAAAAGCCAAGTAGTATTGGTCAGACAGCAGCTATGACATAAAACCGACTCTGCACTTGAAATCCTCATTATAATGTGCTATAATATATGTAAGTATCAATTAATTATGCAAGGAAGTAAAATGTGTATGTCTGATAGTCATGTCGCTCATATAGAGCTCCAAAGCAGCATTGAACAGCGTTTTACAGTGAAAAACTACTTAGTAAACAAGCAGACACACAAAAAGCTTCTGCTGAGTGATGAGAGCGGACACTGTATTGTTCGCAGTATCGTTCAGAAGCCTGTTGATATTACCGTGTACGAAAGGCTGCTCGATATAAGCTCTCCGTATATCTGCAATATTCTTGAGATCTGTGAGAGCGAAGATGCATATATCATTTACGAGGAATACTGCGAGGGTATGACCCTTGACGAGCTTGGCACAGGGATAAGCGAAAAGCAGGCTCTTGATATTGCTATGAGTATCTGCAGCGGACTGTATGTACTTCATGAGTGCAGTATCGTTCACAGAGACCTGAAGCCCGAGAATATCATCATCGGAGATGATAACTCTGTAAAGATCATCGATTTTGACTCTGCAAGGCTTTTCAAAACAGGCAGCGGCAATGATACACAGCTGTTAGGTACAATAGGCTATGCCGCTCCCGAGCAGTTCGGCTTTTCGCAGACTGACAACAAGGCTGACCTGTATTCGCTTTGTGTGATACTCAATATGCTTATAACGGGATATCACCCATCGGTGAAAATGTGCGAAAACAAGCACATAAAAAAGATACTTCAAAAATGCCTGTCTATAAATCCGAACGAAAGATACAATGATGCAAATGAGCTGAACAAAGCCTTTGCAAAAGCACGGAGGTGGTGCAAATGAACAAGTGCCCGAAGTGCGGTGCTGAGCTTGCAGAGGGTTCAAGGTATTGCTTTTACTGTATGAGCACCCTTAACCCAAGGCAGACCATCACTATCCCTAAGGTGCGGCTTGTGCCTGTACCTGCTATTGCTGCGGGCGCCTTGTGTGCTGCCGCAGTAATAACGGCAGGTGTGCTGATTGCACATAACTCCTTAGGTAAGACCCTTCCGAAGGCATCATCAACTGAGCTGAATAATATTACATCATCGGAATCAAGCAGTGATACAGAATCTGTATCTGAATATGAGCCATACTCTGACCTGTCCTCTGCCGAGGCAGCATCAAGCTCAGCGGCTGAAACTACAACTGTAACAGAGGCCTCTTCCGCAGCAGCAAAGGAGGAGGAAAGCAGCTCAGAAGCAGTTACTGAAACTGCCACTGTAACCACAACTACGACCACAGCACCAAGAACTGTCGTTATAGAAACGCCCCTCTACGAAGAGGAGGAGTATGTGGAGGAGGAGCCGGAATACCTTGACCCTGAGGGCTCGACAGGGCTTTCAAATGCTCTGTGTGATTTTGTCAATCCTATGAGAGAACAGTACGGAGCCAATCCTCTGCACCCCAGCGGTCAGCTTGACAGAGCCTGCCAGATGGCGGCAGATGCTCTGCCCGAGGATAAGTTTTCTTCAATGGAGATAAATCCGATGGCTTATTTTGATGAGGCAGGCCTTTCAAAGGATCATGAGATACAGTTTGTTGTTGTATGGAACTTTTGGAGAAACGAAGAAGGCAAGGACGATAAGGAAGTATTCATCAAATGGGTCAAAAGAGAATTTATGACAGTAGGCACATACCCTGCTGATTTTGAATGGCTCGATACTCTTAATATGAATAATACCAATCTTTCATACGGGATAAAGGACTACAATTATCTGTCAGTTGTATGCAGAAGAGATCCGTCAGGAGATAATGCATATCCCCCTCTCGGAAAGAAGGGCGATTGTCTGACATACTGGATAGTTGCTATGAAATAAGCAAAGAGCACAGCTGTGCAGCTGTGCTCTTTTTATCATAATAATGTTTTTTCCTCATGTGAAAACAGCTCGTAATTCGTTTCAACAACGGTTGCCCCTTTGTTTATACAGAAAATAATAATGCTGTCCCTTTTTATTCTTGGATACAGCTGCGGATAGCCGTTCGTTTTAAGAAATGTCTGTACCTCATCCAACGGTATCTTCATGGCGATAAGCAGACACAACAGCTTATCTCTGGCAGGCGCACTTTTGGTACCCGATAAGATCTGATAAGCATAAACACGGTTTATCTGAGAGTCGCTGATGACCTGCTTTTTTGAAAGCCTTCTGCGTCTGATCATATCATTGAGCATACCGCCAACGTTCTCTTTAAGCAGATCATTATTGTTCTCAATGTAAAAATCATCGTATTCTTCTGTTTTTTTAAGCACTGATAAAAGATCAGCAGTAGAATATTTCATAGGATCACCTGTACGGCAAGCATTTACGAGAGTTTATACCCCACATATAATTATAATATCATATTTTTTTCTAAAATGCAAGTACATTTGCCTATTTTATTACCAAAGAGAGCCCGACACTAATGCATCGGGCTCTCGGTATTGAAGGGGTTCTAAGATGTTATTTTCTCAAAAACCAATAAAGCAGTACCCATGTAACTGCGTACATCAGTACTGCCTTATTGCTATCTGATACTGCTTCTCCCTATAAAGCAATATTATTATAGCATTTCAGGGAAGCAGAATCAACAGGTTTTGTTAGTTTCAGCAAAACTTAAACGTTTTAAAACAAAATTAATATACCTGTCTGATACCAGCTGTGCTTGTAAACTTACCACCCTCTGTTTTTTGCGTAAAGGTACCGCCGTATTTTTTGCATATCATTTCTGCTGAGGACTGTGCTTTACCGTTCTGCCTGTTTTCTTCTGCGGCACAGGGTAAAACAGCACTGAGCGTCAGTGTATCCTCAGTGCAGGTACAGGAAAGGTCAATGTACTGCGTCTGATCGCTCATCGGGCAGTGGTCCGCACAGATATCAATTATATCGGAAAACAGTGTACACAGGTCGTTCGTCGGATTATTCGGGGCAAGGCTGCCCTCAAAGCTGAGTCTGAGTTCTATATCACGAGCCCTCAGCTCATCGCTTTTTACGGAAAGCACGGCATTCAATGCCTTGTCTTCGCAGTATACAGCGGGCTTCACGGCCGAAAGACTTTCATTTATCCTCTCCATAATGTTTTGTGCCCGCTCAATGTCATTACCGTCAGCAAGCAGCTGCCTTACAGTGCTCAGCTGATTGTTAAGGTCGTGTCTGAGCCGTGATATCTCATCGAATTTGGACTCTGCAAGCTGATAGTATCGGTAGTTGTTATCCATCTCAGACTTTACACTCAGGTATTCCTGTTCAGCTTTCATTAGCTCACGGGAATGCTTCATTGTGTAGTACTGGATAAACACCAGCACCAGAAACAGCACCTGATAAGCAAGCTGTATAAGGTTGTTGGTGTCAGTTCGGTCATCGTTGTTGAGCTTATAATATATCATAAGATAAACAAAATGCCCGAGCACAAGAACGATGATAAAGAAAATATCCTTCAGATCGTTTCTGTCTGCTTTGTCTTTGTTCAGGCGGAGTATAACTATCTCTGAAACTGCCAGCAGCACAGCAAGCAGAAGATCGGCTGCCATTATCCTTCCTGCTGCAATAATGTACGAGTCATTTACTACATTGTAATCCGTATAGCTCAGCTCCGAGAACAGCAGCTTCAGGGTACCGAGCATTATGACCTCAACAATGAGAGCTATCACATAAAACGATGTGTACTGTATCAGCTTGTGGATAAGCCTGCCCTCAAAAATCATATAAAAGACGATAAAGTTTATCACTATCTTAACTATATACTGCGGAAACATTGGTGCGTTAGGAATAAAAAAATACGAAACAGCATATTCTGCAATTATTGTTGTAAACAAACACAGAAGGGTTATCGGGTACTTATACTTTGGCCTTCCGATCTTATGATAATAAAACGAGATAGCCAGCTGCTGAACAAAGGTATTAAGAACATATATTAATGTATTCATATCAAACAGTCCTCAGAAATACGGTAGTGTGCATAACATTATTCTTCCTGTCAAGGCGCAGCTCTCCGTTGTTTCTTTTGCAGATGTCTTTGGTAATTTTCAGTCCGTAGCCGTGCCCCTCGCCCTTGGGTGCGGTCAGCTGGGACTCATCGTCCTCGCAGGAGTTGCTCACACGCATCACGAAAAACTCGTTTTTGATATCGCTTTTTATCTCTATAAACGCCTTATCCGGAGCGGCTGTCCTGAGACAGCTGTTCACTGCATTATCAAACAGGTTTGAAACAAGGCTGCACAGATCGTAATCGCTTATCTCAGAAAGGGCATCACAGCCCTTCAGGACGATCTGAGTGCGTATCGGCTTTACTCTGTCCTCGTTGAGCTTTAAGGTCAGCACAGCATTTATAGTTTTGTTCTCACAAAAGTTTACTATCTTTATCGAATTGAGCTTCCGATCGATATTATCCATAAAGCTGTCCGTTTCAATCGGATCATTACTGATTTTTATACGCTCTCTGAAGGAGTTTATCTGCTCACTCAGCTCACCCACAAGGCCTGATACATCATCAAGCTTTGATTCCGCAAGCAGATAGTATTTGTAGTTATACTCCTTTTCCTCCTTCATCAGCCGAAGCTCCTGCTCTGTTTTTATAAGGCTTCGTGTGCGGCGTGTATTATGATACTGAACAAGCAGCAGCATTATCAGTATTCCCTGGAAGAGAATCTGAACAAGATTGTCGATCTCGGTGACGGACTTGAAATTTACCTTATAGTAGAATATCAGAAACAGCATATGGAGCACATCAAAAACGAATATCATCAGCAGGTCTGTAAGGCGGTGAGTATCATTATCATGCTTTCTTGAATAGATATATACCGCCGCCAGTATCATAACAAGGAAAAGGTTGATGATATATATCCGTCCTACGGTTATATATACCGAGCCGTTTACCGATGAATAATTTGAAAAGATATTGTAGCCCAGAAGCTTTACTATCCCGATAGAGGGAAATTCGCAGATCAGCTGCAGGACCGTGAAAAGGCCGAGTATTGACAACGCTCGTTTTATGCTCGCTTCATAAAAAGTCATAAGGATAATAAACGTAAGCAGCATTTTTGAAGCACTGTATACAGACTGCGGCAGCTTAGTATAGTGCAGAGAGAGTATCTGTATAATAAGAAACGGCAGATAGTAGCAGCCAAGCGTAACTACAAAGCCGTGCTTGCTCTTGCATAGGTTATTGAACAGAAACACTCCCAGCATTAGCTGCACTATAAGGTTCAATGCATAGTTTACTTCATATAGCGTCATAGTCTGTCACCGAGAAAGCTTAAGTACTCATTCCTTGTATCTGCAAACCGCCCCTGACTTACAGGCACCTCACGGCCGCTTTCCGTGACAAAAAAGTACCTTTCCAGATGCGTTACCTTTTTCATATTTACCGCTATGCTGTAATGACAGCGTACAAAATACGGCGGCAGCTTGCTCATCAAAGATGTAAGCTTCACATTGTAAAACTGATAAGCAGGCTCCTTATCATTCGAATAGAAGCTCAGCTTTCTGTTTGATGACTCTATACACTCAATATCCCCGAGGGGTATGCTCTCCACATCGTTTTTGCCTGTGCTTATGTAAATGTGATCCTCTTCCTCAGCCTTTTGCCGCAAAAGCTCCAGCGTTCTTTTCACACCTTCCTCTGAAAAGGGCTTTAGAATCAGTGCATCGGGCGAGGCACCAAAAATGTCCTCAGCATATTTGATATATGAGGTTATAAAAACAAGGCTTGTGCCCTTACAGCTCTGCCGCACAGTTTTTCCGAAGTCAATACCGCTTTGCCTGTCTTCGAGCTCTATATCAAGGAATATCACTGCATAGCTGTTTGCTGTGATAAGCTCCATGGCTTTATCGCTGTTGTTTGCGATGTCTATAACCGTCTTTACGCTGAGAAGCTTTTTCAGAAGCTCAGCAAGGTCTTTGCTGTGCTGTGAATTGTCATCGTAGATCAGTATGCGTTTCATTTATTATTCCCCCGATTTATTCTGTGACCCACATTATATTATACAAAAAACTTGATTTTTTGTCAACGCTCGCTATAATAATACTATACAGTATATAAAAAGTTTACAGTTTTACTGGGATTTTCATGTTCACACAAGGACTTGATTTTATATCTGTTTTATAGTATCATAGTAAGGAAAAATTTTTTTATTTTTTTTGTAACGAAATCAGAACTTCTGCGTCTAACCAATGTAAGGCAAAAGAAAGGAGGTGCGGCGACAGTGGACGACACCCTGGAAAAGATGTATGAAACCTGCTATATGAAGGTATATTCATTTATGATGACACTGGCAGGAAACAAAGATACTGCTCAGGAAATCACTCAGGAGACCTTTTTTAAGGCTATGACCTCGAAGAGCAAGTTCAGGGGCGGCTCAGACCAGCTGACGTGGCTTTGTGCGATCGCTAAAAATCTGTATACAGACGAGCTCAGAAGAAACTCACGTAACGGCGGCGAAATACCTGAGGACACTCCCGACAATGACCAAAGCCTTGAACAAAGCATAGCTGACAAGGATCAGAGCTTTCGGATACACCTTGCACTCCACGAGCTTGGGGAGCCATACAAGGAGATATTTGAGCTCAGAGTTTTCGGAGAGCTTTCCTTCAAGCAGATAGGTATCATCTTCAAAAAGACAGAATCGTGGGCGAGAGTCACCTATCACCGTGCCAGAATGAAACTGAAAGAGAGGTTAGACAACAATGAAATTTAACTGCGATATGATAAGAGACCTCCTGCCGCTGTATCAGGACGATGTTTGCAGCGAGAGCAGCCGTCTGATAGTGGAGGAGCACCTCAGAGAATGCAGGGCGTGCTCGGATTTCCTTGAAGAGCTCAGGTCAAGCGGAGATATAGAGAACGTGATCGACCTTGAACGAGAGGACGCACTTTCCTCGCAGGCGAAATTCTTCAAACGCAAAAGTGCCGTGATCGGAACTGTGTTTGCCGGAATCTTTATGCTCCCCGTTGTGATATGCCTGATAGTCGGACTTGCAACAGGCGGATTTTCATGGGTGATGATAGTGCTGGCAGCAATGTTCATACCTGCATCGCTGATAGCTGTACC
Organism: uncultured Eubacteriales bacterium; assembly: GCA_900318545.1. GTDB lineage: Bacteria > Bacillota > Clostridia > Oscillospirales > Ruminococcaceae > Hominimerdicola. The sequence continues at coordinate 7,835 of ONLC01000004.1, read as the reverse complement.
GCTTCTTGCATCTGAGAACAAGGCCCTCTGGACGCTGAGCTCGTTCAGCGTGAGTCTTATACTTCTGCTCGGGGTATGCAATGTTCTGGGAGGAGGCGGTTGGTTTTTCACAGCGGCTTCATCGGCTCTTTTCGGGCTGTCGATGTTCTTTGCTCCGTTTGCGGTAAAGGCAAAGCCGATAGCCTCAAAAATAAAGAGCCGCAAGGGTCTTTCGGTAATTACGCTCGATACCATTCTGTTTGTGGTGATGATGCTTTGCATAGGCTTTGAACAGGGTCTCGGAGCAGGCTACTATAAGCTTGCGGGAGCTATCTCCCTGCCGATACTTTTATGGGCATGGGCACTGTTCCTGTGTATCAGATATCTCAGGGTCGGCAAGGCGTTAAGGACGGCAGCGGCACTCGGTATAACAGGCGTGATAATGATGGTCTGCAATTTCGTTTTCGGCATGAGTGATATGAGCTCGGTTTTCTATATCGAAGCCTTCGGCACAAGAGCTGAATTCAGCAGCTTTCCTGCAACGGCAGTTATCTGCCTTATTATAGGCGCAGTATTCGCACTCATCGGAGTGCTCACAGGTAAAAAGAGGAGGAAGTAAAATGAAAAAGGGTATTATTTTCGGAGCATTGATAAGTGCTGCTATGATCTGTATGAGCGGCTGTTCGGCAGGCTTTGTAAACAGCTCGGCAGTGAAGTATTCAAACGCTGACAAGTACACCGCAGGCGACCGTGAGATCACGGACAAGATAGATGAGCTCGACATAGAGTGGCCAACAGGCACTGTAAATGTAAGCACCTCGGATAACAGGACAGTCAGCATAAAGGAGACCACCAAAAACGAGATCGAGGACAAATACAAGGTTCACAGCTGGGCAGAGGGGAGCACTCTTCATATACGATTCTGCAAGTCGGGAGAAAGGTGCGACGAGGACAAAACCCTTGATATAAGTGTTCCTAAGGACATCGAATTCAAGGACATCAACGTGGACTGCTCCTCCGCAGACGTAACATTTGAGGGGCTCAGCTCCGAAAAGGTCAGCATGGACGCTTCCTCGGGCAATATGACCTATAACGGTAATGCAGACAGCTTCTCGGCTGATACCTCATCGGGCAATATCGGCTTCTCGGGCAAGGCATCAACAATATCCACAGACTGCTCCTCGGGAGAGGTCTCCATTGAGCAGAAGGGCAAGTCTGACAGCATAGACGTTGATACCTCCTCTGGAGATATCAATATAAGTGCCGAACACACCGACAAGCTCAGCGTTGATTCGTCCTCGGGCGACAAGGTGATAAGGCTTGCTGAAATGCCCTCTGACACAAGCATTGAGGCTTCCTCGGGCAGCGTTGAGCTCTATCTCCCCGAAAATGCCGACTTCACAGCTGAGATCGACACCTCCTCGGGCGATGTTGACTACGACCTTCCGATGACTAAAAAGGGCGATGACACCTACATCTGCGGAAGCGGCACGAACGAGCTCAGTATAGATACCTCATCGGGCAATGTAAAAATAATGAAATACTGATAAAAGAGAATATCCGCAGGGAGCACTTCCCTGCGGATATTTTCATCAAAAAGGTCACTATGAAAAAAATAACGTAAGAGCTTCGCAGATACACACTGCGAAGCTTTTTTCGTGCCGCTGCCCTGAATAAAGCTTCTGTTCTGCGCAAAAATATATACGGTACTTAATTTTTTGCATCTGATTGACATTGAGAGAAAAGTGTGCTATAATAACAGGTGTCGGGTAATTCCGATAAAATGCGACCTCTCTGCAAGGGCTTTGCCTGAGCGGAGATAAGCCCGGACGGACAGGCGGGTCGAAAGCCGAGCGCAGCGGTAAGCTGCATTATTGATTGAGTTAAGAGCTCAAATTTTATAAGATGATAATGATCAGTCACTTGTGAAACGGTCAATAAGAAATCGGCATTCGCCACACAGCACAGGCTATGATAACGAGATGCTTGTCGTTGATTTGTTTATCACAGGTGATGCGGATATGCATCGCCTGTTTTTTTGTCAGAACTTTTTTTCAGATCAGAGGGATCAGCTATGGATATAGAAAAGCAGAAGTCAGCCCCTGTTTATGAGGCACTCGAAAGGTTCAGGCGGCAGAGAGTTGTGCCGTTTGATGTGCCTGGGCACAAAAGAGGAAGAGGAAACCCCGAGCTTGTAAAGCTGCTGGGCGAAAAATGCGTGGGACTTGATGTAAACTCCATGAAGCCCCTTGATAATCTCTGTCACCCGACCTCTGTTATCTATGAAGCTGAGGAGCTCGCAGCAGATGCCTTCGGTGCTGCGCACGCCTACTTTATGGTCGGCGGTACTACCTCCGCCGTACAGAGTATGGTGCTGACTGCCTGCAAGGCAGGAGATAGAATAATCCTGCCGAGAAATGTTCACAGGAGCGTTATAAATGCTCTCGTTCTCTGCGGTGCAGAGCCTGTATATGTTGACCCCGATGTTGACGACCACATAGGAATAGCCCTCGGAATGGAGATAGGAAAGCTCAGAAAGGCCCTTGATGAGCACCCCGAGGCTGTGGCTGTGCTTGTGAACAACCCCACCTATTACGGTATCTGCTCGGATATGCGTTCAATAACGAAGCTTGCCCACGAAAGAGGTATGATGGTGCTTGTAGACGAAGCCCACGGAACGCACCTTTCGTTTAATGAAAAGCTGCCTGTTTCGGCTATCGAAGCCGGTGCTGATATGGCGGCTGTAAGTATGCACAAGTCGGGCGGAAGCCTGACCCAGAGCTCAATACTGCTTCTCGGCGAGGGCGTAAACACACGCTATGTAGAGCAGATAATAAACCTTACCCAGACGACCAGTGCCAGCTATCTTCTGCTTTCAAGCCTTGATATCTCAAGGCGAAACCTTGCTCTCAGAGGCAGAGAATCCTTTGAGAAGGTAGCTCAGATGGCTGAATATGCAAGGGACGAGATAAACTCCATTGGCGGCTACTACGCCTACGGAAAGGACCTTGTGAACGGCGGAAGCATCTTCGACTATGACGTGACAAAGCTCTCGGTTTACACAAGAGATATAGGTCTTACGGGAATCGAGGTCTATGATCTTCTGCGTGACGAATATGACATTCAGATAGAGTTCGGAGATATAGGAAATATCCTCGCCTACATCAGTATTGGAGACAGGATACAGGACATTGAAAGGCTCGTCGGAGCACTCGAGGACATAAAAAGGCTTTACTCAAAGCCGACCTCGAAGCTTCACAATGCGGAGTTTATAACGCCAATAGTTGCGGCAACTCCTCAGAAGGCCTTCTATGCCGAAAAGGAGCTTATCCCGATAGAGAAAACTCCCGGAAGGATCTGCGGAGAGTTTGTAATGTGCTATCCCCCCGGGATACCGATACTTGCGCCCGGCGAGATGGTAACAGAGGAGATAGTCAGCTATATCCTCTATGCAAAGGAAAAAGGCTGCTCTATGCAGGGACCCGAGGACGGAGAGCTGAGAAAGCTCAATGTTCTGCGTGAATGATCGGAAGGAGTGATCTTTTTGGATTTCTGGTTTTCGGAATATCATACCGACAATGTAAAAATGTCAATAAGAGTTGAAAAACAGCTTTTCTCAGGAGAGAGTGATTTTCAGCGCATAGATGTGTTTGAATCAGAGGAGTTCGGAAGGTTTCTGACCTCTGACGGAAGTGTGATCTTCTCCGAAAAGGACGAGTTCACTTATGATGAAATGATAGTTCACGTTCCTATGGCCGTACACCCGAATGTAAAAAAAGTGCTGGTTATCGGCGGAGGCGACGGCGGTGTTGCCCGTGAGCTCAGCTATTACGATGAGATAGAGGACATTGATGTGGTAGAGCCTGACGAAATGTTTGTAACAGTCTGCCGTGAGTTCTTCCCCGATAACGCAAGGGGGCTTGATGACCCGAGAGTGCGCCTGCACTACCGTGACGGTCTGCGTTTTCTGCGGGGTAAAACAAATGAGTACGACCTCATAATAAACGATTCCACCGACCCTCTGGGACATACGGCAGGTCTTTTCACTAAAGAGTTTTACGGCTCTTGCTACAAGGCTCTGAAGGAAGACGGCATCATGGTATATCAGCACGGAAGCCCCTTCTTCGATGAGGACGAGGAAAACTGCCGTGCAATGCACAGGAAGGCCTTCAAAAGCTTCCCGATAAGCCGTGTTTATCAGGCGCATATACCGACCTGCCCCTCGGGCTACTGGCTGTTCGGCTTTGCAAGCAAAAAGTACCACCCGATAAATGACCTTGATGAAAAGCGCTGGAAGGAGCGTCACATCAAGACATGGTATTATACAGTGAACCTGCATAAGGGTGCATTTATGATACCGAAATACGTTGAAGACCTTCTCGAAGAGGAAGAGGGCAGAAGCTTAAATAAATAAGCAGGAGAGATAAAGATGGGAATTTTCGGTTTGTTTTCAAAAAAAGAGAAACAGGAGCCGCAGGAAAAAGCTCCCGATAAAGAGCGTATTTATAAAGAAACGCCCTTCGGAAAATTTATATATGTGGAGTACGGCGACGAACACGGCTATGAGGGGGATATCCCCTGGGAGCAAAACATAGGCAAGGAGTTTCCCGAGGTGTCGGTATTTTTCCAGACCGACAGCAATGACACAATGGAAGCAGATGTTACCTATGAAAGGCTTGAAAAGCTTCTCAGTGAGCCGCAGCGTACCGACTTTGAGATAAAGCAGGCTCTTGCACAGCACTTCCTTTTCAGAGAGGGCATGGTCAAAGAAGGCTCGCCCCTTGAAGAGATCATTGACGGGCTGGAGATCGAAGGCTTTCATCTGTACAGCAATGAAACACATATCATGGTGCAGGGCGATATTTTCGTAAATGAACTTTACATGGTGATACTTCCCGACGGCACAAAGGAAGCAAGATATATTTCTTATGATGACGGAAACCCCGTCACGGAAAAGATAGGAGGATAAATTATGAGATTATTGGTCATAGGCTGCGGCGGAGTTGCTACTGTCGCAATTTACAAGTGCTGCGAGAACCCTCTGTTTACGGAGATCTGCATCGCAAGCAGAACTGTATCAAAGTGCGAGGCTCTCGCAGAAAAGCTAAAGGATAAAACCAAGGCTGTTCTCACTACCGCAAAGGTAGATGCTGACAGCTTTGATTCGCTAGTTGCTCTTATGAAGGAGTACAAGCCCCAAACCGTACTGAATGTAGCACTCCCCTATCAGGACTTAACTATTATGGACGCCTGCCTCGAATGCGGTGCAAACTATGTTGATACAGCAAACTACGAGGCCGAGGACACCGACGACCCCGAATGGAGAGCCATCTACGAGAAGAGATGCAGGGAAAAGGGCTTCACAGCTTACTTTGACTACAGCTGGCAGTGGGCTTACAAGGAGAAGTTTGAAAAGGCAGGTCTGACTGCCCTCCTTGGAACAGGCTTCGACCCCGGTGTTACTCAGGTGTTCAGCGCTTACGCTCTGAAGCACTATTTTGACGAGATTCACTACATCGACATTCTCGACTGCAACGGCGGAGATCACGGCTATCCCTTTGCGACCAACTTCAACCCTGAAATAAACCTCCGTGAGGTATCAGCTAACGGCTCTTACTGGGAGAACGGGCACTGGGTAGAGACTAAACCTATGGAGATAAAGAGAGAGTTCAACTTCAAGGGTGTGGGCATGAAGGATATGTATCTTCTGCACCACGAGGAGATTGAATCTCTCGCCAAGAATATCCCCGGTATCAAGAGAATACGCTTTTTTATGACCTTCGGACAGAGCTATCTTATGCACATGAACTGCCTGCAGAACGTAGGTATGCTCTCGACCGTTCCCGTTGAGTTTGAGGGACACGAGATAGTTCCTATCAAATTTCTCAAAGCACTGCTCCCCGACCCTGCTTCACTCGGTCCGAGAACTGTCGGCAAAACAAACATCGGCTGTATCTTCACAGGCGTTAAGGACGGCAAGGAGAAAAGCATTTATATCTACAACATCTGCGACCATCAGGAGTGCTACAAGGAAACAGGCGCTCAGGCAGTAAGCTACACTACAGGAGTTCCTGCAATGATAGGCACAGCTATGGTAGCAGGAGGCACATGGAGCAAGGCAGGAGTCTTCAACGTTGAGGAGTTTGACCCCGACCCGTTTATGGAAGCTCTGAACAAGTACGGTCTGCCGTGGGAGGTAGACGAAAATCCCGTTATGGTGGACTAAATGCAAAAGCTCATACACCCCGTTTTCGGGGAAATAGATACGCCCTGCTACGTTGCTGACGAGGGTGCACTAAGAAAAAACCTCGAAATTCTCGACAGCGTCAGAAAGAGAACAGGCTGTAAAATACTGCTTGCGCAAAAAGCATTTTCGATGTTCTCGCTGTATCCGCTTATCTCACAGTACCTTGACGGAACTACCGCAAGCGGTCTTTTTGAAGCTAGGCTCGGCAGAGAGGAATTTGACGGCGAGGTACACGTTTTCTCGCCTGCCTACAAAGATGAGGAAATAAAAGAGCTTGCTGAAATCTCCGACCATATTGTTTTTAACTCCGTAGCTCAGCTTTGCAAACACGCTGACAGCTGCGGAAAGGCTCACAGAGGGCTCAGGATAAACCCTGAATGCTCCACTCAGGACGAGCCTATCTATGACCCCTGTGCCTTTGGTTCAAGGCTTGGAGTTACGCTGTCTGCACTTGATGAAAAGGCACTTTCGCTTGTTGATGGGCTGCATTTTCACACTCTCTGCGAACAGGGTGCCGATGCTCTGGAGATCACCCTCAGAGCAGTTGAGGAACGGTTTGGAAAGTACCTCAAAGGCCTGAAATGGGTAAACTTCGGAGGAGGTCACCACATCACCCGAAAGGATTATGACGTGGAGCTTCTTATCAGACTGGTTTCGGACTTTCAGCAGAGGTACGGAGTGCAGGTATACCTTGAACCCGGTGAAGCAATAGCCTTAAATGCCGGCTATCTTATAACTGAGGTAATGGATATAGTGCATAACGGCATCGACATCGCAGTGCTTGACGCATCTGCCGCCTGCCATATGCCCGACGTGCTCGAAATGCCCTATCGCCCTCCCCTTTTTGAGTCGGGAGTTCAGGGTGAGAAAAAATATGACTACAGACTGTCCTCTCGCACCTGCCTTGCTGGCGATATAATAGGCGACTACAGCTTTGACAGCCCTCTGGAGATCGGAGACAGGCTCTGCTTTGAGGACATGGCTATATATTCAATGGTGAAAAACAACACCTTCAACGGTATGCCCCTGCCCGATATTGCCGTTCTGCACGAGGACGGACAGTTTGAGCTTATCAAACGCTTCGGCTACAAGGATTTTAAGGAGAGATTGTCATGATACCCGAGGGCTTTCGTATGCCTGCGGAATATGAACCGCACTCGGCGACTATAATAGTTTTCCCTGAAAGAGAGGGCTCATGGACATATAGGGCTGAGCCTGCTCAGAGGGTATTCGCCGGGATAATAAGAAAGCTCGCCAAAGCGGAGACAGTCTACGTTATAGTCAATAAAAGAACAAGGCCTAAAGCGCAAAAGCTTCTTGACGGCGTGGAAAATATTATCCTCATGGACATCGACACCGATGACGCATGGGCAAGAGATATTGCACCAACCTTTGTAAAAAAGGGCGATACTGTCTGCGGTATCAACTGGGAGTTCAATGCCTGGGGCGGAGAATATGACGGCCTTTACGCTCACTGGGAGCGTGACAACGCTATGGCGAAAGCTTTCTGCGAAAAGGCAGGTTTTGACTGCTTTGACGCAAGCCCCTTTGTTTTAGAGGGCGGCTCTGTACACTCAAACGGAAAAGGCACGCTCCTTGTGACAGAGAG
>ONLC01000080.1 GCA_900318545.1 uncultured Eubacteriales bacterium | reverse complement strand
CAAAATTATGCAGGAAGCATTATGGAAACACCGAAGGGTAAAACCAGGATCGATTGGTATCCTGAGTACGATGAAGCCCTGAAAAGACTGGATCCTGACGATGATTGCGAAGACTATGACGATTTTGAAGAATTCTGATCATAATGATTATCCTTTCTTTAATATATTCTATTCTTTACGGGACTGCTGCTTTTTGCAGTAGTCCCTCTTTCTACGCTTGATTTTATTTACAGAAAATTTACATTTCGACAAATGAACACGATATATAGCGTTTTGATGCGATTATTACCACTGCATATTGATATATCGATCATAAATATACGATTTTCATGTTGAAAATCAGCCTCTCGTATATTATCAAACTAAGATTTCCATTATAATCCATTTAGATGATGAAAATGGATAAATGGAGTCGACACCAGGTGGTGAAAAAGATCATCTACAGCAGATGATAGGCGGAGAGCAAAACGAAAAAGCTCGTTTAATATCTCCGCCGCCCATAGCAGTTTACCGATGCATTTATGCAAGGTAAACAGCTATGTATGCCAAAATGTGATTATAAAGCATTAACAGCTAAGTTAATATTATCGCATATTGGACGGTTGGGGCACGAACGCTCTATAACGTCGAGAAGACGCACTTAGCGTGGATCGGGTGACCGAGAATATGAAAGGAGATGTTTTTATGAGTAAAAACAAAAGCATTAAGAATCAAGTAAAGGGTGAGCTTATGAAAAAGCTCGCAATCGGTGAATCGCATCATAAGGCAAAAAAAGAAAGTATTGACGGAAAATCTGAAAAGATACATTCGTGGAGCACTTATGAAGATTATGTCAAGCACGCAGTTGCCTTCGGCAAGTGGGTCAAGCCGAGATTTGACATCAAGGATATTAAGGATATGAGACCTTATGTTGGGATGTATCTGAATTTTAGGATCGGTGACGGAGTATCACCGTGGACAGTTGCACTTGATGCGTCAGCGCTCGCAAAGCTATAGCTGCAAGTCAACAGATTTCGGAGTCGAGCTGCCAAAGAGAGAAAGATCAACTGTTAAGAGATCAAGAGGAGAAGTCAAGGGATTCAAGGAAGAAAAGTACAAAGATGTTGTTGATTTTTGCAAAGGCTCGGGTGTGAGAATACATGAGCTTAAGGCTTTAACAAAAGAGGATATTTATTACAAAGACAAGGCTCTTTATGTTCATGTCAGACAAGGAAAAGGCGGCAAGGAGCGTGAAGTTCCTGTCAGAGAAGGATATGAAAAAGCGATATTGAATGCAGCAGAAAAATGCAATGATGAAAAAGAGAAGATCTTTAAGGAGAAAGAAATACCTGTAAGATTTCCATGCCACAAGTATAGAGCAGAATATGCAAAGGCTCAATACGAAAGTTTAGCAAGAGATATATCCACATTACCACGTAAAGAAAAGTACATCTGTCGTAAAGACAAGGCAGGACAGATATATGACAAGGTGGCGCTGCACGCAGTATCAGCTATGCTTGGTCATAACAGAGAGTGCGTTGTTGTCGATAATTACCTGTACTAATGACTATTGCAGTGATCATGACTGTAATATACAGATATTCGTTTGAGGTGGATAAGTCATCGAGAATATCGAATAAATTTTGATAGGACAAAAGATTTTTGAAAAGGATATCATTAATAGGAAGATGTACATTTGCTGATACATCTTAAGAAAAAATAAAAAACGTTTCTATCACAGAAACGCATTGGAGACGTCGGGTTGTTTTTGTCCGACAGAAATTTAGAGAAATATATAACATTTCCTTTGATCTTGTTCGGTCATAAGAGAGATGATCGTCATGAAAATGACAACAGAAAGGATCACCTTTGAGATCATCGGCGGAAAGCAAGTCATCAGCTATGTAAACTCGATCGGCAATACCGAATATGAGATAAGCATTATACTTTCTGCAGACAGAAACGGAGAAAAAGACATTCAAAACAAACTGAAAGCTTTACTGGAAAAAGAGATAAGCAGACAGCTCAATTATTAACATTCAGATTTGCCAGCCCCGACCGGCAGATCTGAATGTCGGTCGGTTTGGCATATCCTTAGAAAGGAAGGATATTATGCCGAATGGAAAAATCACGGCACTATACTGCCGGCTTTCGCAGGAGGATTATTCCTCGGGAGAAAGTAATAGTATAGAAAATCAGAAATATATTTTGACAAAATATGCCGAAGAAAATGGTTTTACAAACACTCGATTCTATATTGATGACGGTGTTTCGGGAATTAGATTTGACAGACCCGATTTTAATCAGATGATGATTGACGCACAATCGGGTGCAATAGGAACTATTATAGTCAAAGACCTTTCAAGACTGGGCAGAGATCATGTTCAGGTCGGCTTGCTGACAGAGGATAGATTTCCGAGAATGGGTATAAGATTTATAGCTGTAAATGACGGCTATGACACCGCTGACCCAAATTCAAACATCATTGCTATAGCTCCGTTTTACAATATCATAAACGAGTTCTGGGTACGTCAGACAAGCCAGAAGGTAAGAGTTACCTACAAGGCAAAAGCTCAAAGAGGCGAATGGGTAGGTACGAAACCTCCCTATGGGTATATGAAGGACCCTGTCGCACCAACTAAGCATCTTGTCACAAATCCCGAAACAGCTCCTGTTGTCAAAAAGATTTATGAATGGTTCACTCAAGGAACAAGGGTCGCAGACATCAAAGCTAAGCTGGAAAAAGAAAAGATATACACTCCTAATTACTATTATTATCTGAAAACAGGCAAGCAGATCACACCTGTCGATAAAGAACACCCATACACATGGAGCGGACGTACGATCAATGACATTTTGGACAATCCTGTTTACGCAGGTCATACGCTGTCGCTGAAAACAGAGATGCTGTCATACAAGATCAATAAGCGGATAAAGAATCCTCCCGAAAAGCAGCACTTCACTCCAAACACTCACGAGGCGATAGTCGATCAGAATACTTGGGATATAGCCCATCAGATAAGGTCAAACAGAAAGAGAGTGACCAGATCGGGCTACAAGAGCATTTTCTCGGGACTTGTATATTGTGCAGACTGCGGTTCAAAGCTAACGATAAATACAAGCAAGACAAAATCGGGAGAAAGTCATTATTTCATCTGCTCAAAATACCGCAGAGCCAAGAGTGATAAATGCACTCCTCACACTATAGGTGAGAAAACGCTTTACGAGCAAAGCCTTACTGCAATAAGACTTGTAACAGCTCTTGCAGGCGGATTTGAAGTTGAATTCAAGGCTATGATAAACGAGTCTACCGACAAGGAAATGAAAAAAGCAGCCGCTTCAAATCAGAGAAGACTTGCCAAAGCAACTGCCAGAGTGGCTGATATTCTCAGGATAACCAAGTCACTTTATGAGGACAAGGTAAAAGCAATTATCTCCGAGGAAGATTTCACCGAAATGAATTCTGACTACGCTAATGAAAGAAAAGCTCTTGATGCCGAGATTGCAGAGCTTGAAGCTGCGATTTCCAATATGAAAGAGAAAGCCACAGGAGCAGACAAGTTCATCAAGCTTGCGAAGAAATACACAGAGATACCCGAGCTTAACTCCGAGATAATGAATACTTTTATTGAAAAGATAATAGTTCACGAGAGGGTTAAGTCAGAGGGTAAGACTATTCAGAAGATCGAGTTTGTGTTTAAGGGCATCGGGAAGCTTGAATTGGGTAAGCTGAAAACCTAAAGACCTATCCCTGAAAACAGGAATAGGTAAGCTGAAAACCTAAAGACCTATCCCTGAAAACAGGAATAGGTCAGAAAATAACTATTAGATTATTAATAATTAGGATTTATTCCTTAATGGAGTGCTTGGGGGCAAAGCCCCTCCTCTCCCCACCGCCCGAGGCGGTGACGAGCGAAGCCGAGGAACACGCCGAAGGGCTAAGTCCGCACAATTTTGGGTTTATCGACAGACTGAAGGCAGGAAACACCCTGCCTTGTTTTTGATCTGTTATCACGATGGCTCAGCCCTTATCGAGATCCTCGCTCCTGAATTTTGTGAACACGGCTTTGCCTTTGCCGTTCTGAGCATAAAGCCCTGCCAGCACTCCCGTGAAGTTGCCTGCAAGCTCGGTGGACAGATACTTCGACTGTGCCGTTCCGAGGTGGATACACCTTCCGTTATACTCAGCCTCAAAGCGGTAGATGTGCTCATCAGCGGTAACGTTCAGGGTGAGCCTTCCGCTTTCAAGCTCTGTCACATTGTCCTCCTGACAGAGATCGCCCACACGAAGCCTTCTGAACAGCTCAAAGCCCTTTTCGGTCTGCCTTACAGCAAGGTCATAGTGCTGATCCTCTGTCATATAGAGGGATATTCCGCCCTCACAGTCAAAGACATCTATATCCACGCTTATAAACTGCTTCAAGGCGCTCTGGCGGATACCTATAAAGGTCGGGGAGAGCGTTCTTTCCTCCAGAGCGTATTCATTCGGGCTGAGGGCGAAGCTCTCGTCTGTAAGCTCATAGCTTTCGGGCTTCGGATTCCTCAGGTGTATCCACTGCAGTCTGTCGGCAAAGGTGATGTCTGAGGGCTTCTTCTGAACGGTATCAAGCTTGTCGGTTTCAAATTCTTCAAGGCACTCACCGTTTTTTCCCACTTTGAACCAGCCGTCCTCATCAAACTCCACGGGGCACAGACAGACCTCTCTTCCTGTAACGTGGTGCATAGTCCACATACCGATCTGCCTGAAAGCAAGGTTTACAAGCCACCAATTTCCGTTGTTGTCTTCAACTATGTCGCAGTGGCCTGCTCCCTGAAGCTGATAGCCGCCCTTATTGCGGTTTGTAAGTATCGGGTTGTGAGGACAGCTCTCAAACGGGCCGTAGGGGCTTTCGCCCTTGGCAAGCACGCACATATGACCGTACTCAGTGCCGCCCTCGGAGGCCATAAGGTAGTATGTGCCGTTTATTTTATAAAGGTGCGGACTCTCTAAAAAGCGGCCGCCGCAGCCGTTCCAGATGCACCTGCCGGGGGTAAGCTTCTTGCCCGTCGCAAGGTCTATCTCGCACTGGATAATACCTGCAAGCCCCTCATCATCTGAGCCGTTCGACATAAAGTAGGTTTTTCCGTTCTCGAAGTAGAGCGAGGGGTCTATGCCTCCCTGCTCAACGAAAAGGGGCTCAGACCATTCGCCGTAAATATTATCTGTCCAGACGTAGAAATTTCCGCCAGTGGTGGTGTTTGTTGTCACCATATAGAAGCGCCCCTCATGGTATCTGAGGGTAGGTGCATAGATACCTGTGCAGGAGTTGGTGCCTTCAAGCGGGAGCTGGCTTTTTCTTGTGAGGGCATGACCAATAAGCTTCCAGTTGACTAAGTCATCGCTCTCAAAGATCGGCACTCCCGGGAAGAACTGGAACGAGCTTGCGGCAAGGTAATATTTCCCCTCAGCCTTGCATATGCTCGGGTCGGGGAAGCAGCCTTTTATAACGGGGTTTGAGTACTTCATAATAAATCCTCCTCAATTTACTCTAGGTAATAGGGAAAAGGTAATAGGGAACAGGGAATAGGTATGGTGTCAGCTTCGCTGACGATGCCCATTCGGGCACGTAGGCAGTGCAGACTTTTTCAATTGCTGTTCTTATGATAGTCTGATCATAGTTCTTCTATAACCTATCACCTAGGGGTATGGGGCAAAGCCCCATTTTAAATCATCGCCGTAGGCGATACCTTACCTATTACCTGTTCCCTTTTCCCTATTCCCTATAAAAGCGGCAGAGGCAAGTCGCCTCACCTCTGCTGAATCAACTTATGATTTTTCGCTGACGAATTTGTGGTATGCATCGTTGAAGGTTTTGAGCTCGGAATTCAGTGTAGGAGTGTAAGCGTCCTTCAGCTGGCTCCATGTGAACTGAGTATCGTTCTCATCGCTCTTCATTACCGAGGTGTAAAGGTATGGGATAACAGCTTCGAGTGTTGCGTTGGTAGCTGAATCGTTGTCCGAAAGAACTGTCGAGATTCCGTAGCCGGGGTCGAAGAAGCGGACAAACTTGTTCGAGATAACCTCCTCGGTCATCATCTGATACATCTGCTCTGTGTAGTATGGCTGGTTTACAAAGAACTTCTCCTTGCCTGCCTCACGATACTCCTCCTGAGTGTTTGCTATTCTTGCACATTCAAGCCAGCACCTCATAGCGTCATTCTTCTTGGAGCCGTTTACCCACATATATGCATTAACTGCAAGGGTAGTGTAAAGAGTATCGGTGTTCGGGTCTTTCGGCATGGGAACTATAGCCCAGTTGTCGGTCTCCTTGGGAGTTACCGCCCATGTACCCATAGCGTAGAACAGAACATTATTCTTGAAGGCCTCCGAGCATGAGCCTATCCAGTTAGCGTTGTAAAGGCCTTCCTTTTGCAGATCATAAAGGAGAGATGCCGCACGGTCAAGGTCGGGGTCTTCAATGTTGTTTATGTACTCGTCTTTTTCAGCATCGTAGGTGATGATGGACTTTCCTGTCGAGTGGAAGATGAACGGCGCAAACCAGCCGTTTACTCCCCAGCGTTCCTCGTCAGCAGGAGCATTCTCAACATACTCGGTCATAAGCTCGTGCCATGCGTCCCAGTCCCATTTGCCGTCGAGGTAAAGCTCATACGGGTCATCAAGGCTGTTTTCTTCAAACACATCAACATTGTAGGTCATAACTGACAGTGCTCCGAAGTCAACAGGAGCTACATAGTGCTCACCGTTCATTGTGTACTGCTCAGCCGTTTCCTTAACGTCAGACCAGATAGGCGAATCAAAGTCAACTATCGGGTCAACAGGCTGGAACATTCCCTTGATGCAGTTTGCAGGGAAGGTCATAGCAGTTTCGTACCAGAACATATCCGGGGGATCGTCAGCGAGAAGCCTTGCGGCGAGGTCGTCGTACTTCTTCATTGAGCCTGTTCTTGTGTAGTTGATCTTTCCGCCCTTCTGCTCGAAAAGTGCAAGGTCTGTCCTCTTTTCAGGAGATGACCTTGACGGGTTGATGTCAAAATAGGAGAACCACTCCAGTTCCTTTTCGGCATCATCGGGAATTGCAGCGATGTCATCGGAGCTTGCTACCTCAACGGTTTCCTTGAAGGAGCTTGCATCGCCCTTTGACGAGCCGTCTGAGGAGCTTCCGCAGCCCACAGCCGAAGCTGTCATCAGCAGTGCCAGTGCCGCAATAATGCTTTTTCTTGCTTTCATAGAGCTCATTCCTTTCTGCTCTTGTGTTTTTGTCATTTTTGTGCTATAATAATAAGTCAAGGGTATACTTTACAGAGCTATACCTCTCAAATTTCACTACAATTTTAACACGGAAAGCAAATTATTTATATAACATTACCGACACAAAACCGCACAAAAACGACATCTGAGCCGAAAGGAGCATCGCTATGGACTCAATGGAGCCAATGAAAATGTACTATTTCTCTCAGGACGAGGACTTCCCCTTTTTTATCCAGCTCGGAGATCAGCAGGGCGACTTCAATATGCACAGACATGAGGACTTCACCGAAATGGTAATAGTGTCCTCGGGAAGTGCCATGCACATAGTTGAGGACGAGAGCTACCCTATCAGCACAGGCGATGTTTTTGTTATCAGCGGGGATACCTCGCACGGCTTTAAGGACGCAAAGGACTTCAAACCTATAAACATTATGTTCCGCACAGACTTTTTCCTTGCTGCCGCACAGGACCTTATGCAGACCGCAGGCTATCAGGCACTGTTCGTGGTCGAGCCCAATCTCTCTAAGGCGGGCGGCTTCAAGGCAAGGCTGAAGCTGCGCCCCGAGAATTACAAGAAGCTGTTCAACATCTGCAGGGATATGCTCCACGAGCAGGAGACTAAAAAGGGCGGCTGGCAGACCAAATTCAGGGCGGATTTTCTCTCACTGTGTACGCACCTCTCACGCTACTATGAGGACAGCAGCACCCACACGGAAAACGAGCTCTACTCCATCGCTGAATCACTCGCTTATATTGAGCAGCACTATCTTGCGGATATCTCGGTGAACGATATCGCAAAGCTGTCTAACTACTCGGAAAGGCAGTTTCTGCGTATCTTCAAAAGGAGCTGCGGCTGCACCCCGACCGAGTACATAAGAAAGCTCCGTATAAGAACCGCCTGCCGAATGCTTCGCTCAACTCCAGACAGCATCACTGAAATAGCTTCACGCTGCGGCTACGGAGACAGCAACTACTTCACCCGTGCCTTCAAGGCCGAAACAGGCCTCACTCCAAGGTCTTACAGGTCACAGCAAGCGTGAGATCAAAGACGTGAATATCACCGGCTTTTGATAAAAAACCAAACAGCAAAAATTTCGGCAGATTGCACAAAGTTTTTTGACACAGGTATGTGTAGAAAACGTTTTCGGTGCCGTTGAAAATTCAGATTTTTGTGAAATATGTCTAAAGAATCGACTCAAAATTGCTGATTCTCTCGGAATCAAGCGAGAAAAAATAACTAAAAAAGCTGGAAAAATCATTCGGATTGTGGTATTATATAATAGTATTGGTATACAGGGGCGGAGCGTCCCGATAATATCTGATAAAAAAATAACTACCGAAAGGAAAGATCTATCATGACAGTAAACAAGACAAAAGAAGCAAACAAGCTCACCGCAGCTATCGAGGGCAGAGTTGACACAACAACCGCACCCGTTCTTGAGAACGAGCTCAAGGAATCACTTGACGGTGTTGAGAACCTTGTTCTGGACTTCAAGGAGGTTGAGTATATCTCCTCGGCAGGCCTCAGGGTACTCCTTTCCGTTCAGAAGATAATGAACAGACAGGGCGAGATGAAGGTTACAAATGTCAGCGAGGACATTATGGAGATATTCGAGGTAACAGGCTTCTCTGATATCCTCACTATCGCATAAGAAATGAAGAAAATACTCTTTATAAACTGTGCCGTAAGGCCTCAGTCAAGAACAGCGGAGCTTTCACGCTGTGTCTTGTCATACCTTGATGGTGATATTACAGAGATCAGACCTCACGAAATGGGGCTGCCGATACCCGATGATGCCTTTCTTTCAAAAAGGGACAGGCTTTCCGAGTGCGGCTTTGATGACCCTCTGGCCGAGCCTGCAAAGCAGTTTGCAGAGGCGGACGAAATAGTTGTCTGTGCGCCCTACTGGGATCTGTCATTCCCTGCAGCATTAAAGCAGTATTTTGAGCAGATAAATATCATAGGGCTCACCTTCGCTTATGATGAGAGCGGTATGCCCTACGGTATGTGCAGAGCGAAAAAGCTGTATTATGTGAGCACCTCGGGCGGAAAAATGGTGTCCGAGGAGTACGGCCTCGGGTATGTGAGAGCTCTTTGCGAGACCTTCTATGGGATAAAGGAGGTCGTGAGCTTTCGTGCTGAGATGCTGGATATTGTCGGCATAGATGCACAGGCAGAGCTTGCAAAGGCAAGAACTGCGGTACAGGACTATTTTCAGCGAAATAAACAGGAGTGAAATTATGAAAGAGCTTACTATCGAAGCGAAGGTCGATAATCTTGGCGAGGTTACTGCATTTGTAGATGAGATCCTTGAAGCTGCCGACTGCTCCATGAAGGCACAGATGCAGATAGATGTAGCTGTTGAGGAGCTGTTTGTAAATGTATCAAATTATGCTTACGGGGACAGCGTCGGTGACGTTACTATAAGGGTCTCGGTAGAGGACGGGAACGCTGCTATCACGCTGATAGACAGCGGTGTTCCCTATGACCCGTTGAAAAAGCCCGACCCCGATATTACGCTCTCTGCTCAGGAAAGGGCTATAGGAGGGCTTGGCATATTCATGGTTAAAAAGAGCATGGATAAAATGGAATACGAATACACGGACGGAAAAAACGTTCTGACTATAACTAAGAAAATATCATGAGGTGAAGTGTTTTGGTCAAGAAGTTTGGAATCAAGTTCGGAGGTTTACAGCAGAAGATACTTAATCTCGTGCTTATCTTCATTTTGGCGATCGTTGGCGTGTTTGCTGCTGTATCGGTATATCAGGGCAGGCATTTATCTGAAATAGTTTCAGAAGCGGGAGAAAAGCAGCAGAAATCAATAAAAAGCATTTCTCAGGAAACTATGAACTATGTCGTACATAGCTCTCTTGCAAAGAATACTGCTATGCAGGCATACATGGCTGACAATACCTTCTCGGAGGTCAAGGCTAATGTTGCGACCCTTCAGACCGTAACTCAGCGTATTTTTGAGCACTCTGAGCTGTTCCCCGATAAAGAGGTGCCGCTTCCTGATGCAGCTAATGACGGTACACCGGCAATACAGTATGCAGCAAAAGCCGGCTTTGACCCCTCTCAGAGCAAGAGTCTGGGGCTTATTGGAAATCTCAGCGATATGATGATCGCTATGTACTCAAATTCAGATAAGCTCAGCTCCTGTTTCATCGGCACACCCGAAGGCGTGGCTGTTTTTGTAAATGACAGATCCAGCGCTTATGTTGATGAAAACGGTGATCCTGTTACCTTTGATCCGACAGAAAGGCCCTGGTACAAGGAAGCAGTCGAAAAAGGAGATATCTGCTTCACAGGCATCGAGCTCGATGCTTACACCGATATTAAGGGTCTTGTTTGCGCTGCCCCGATTTATGTTGACGGAGAGCTCGTTGCAGTAGTCGGTGCTGATGTATTCCTTAACGATATAGATGAATATGTAAACAACTCAGGGGCTGAAGGCGACTTTGTGTTCATCGTAAACGACAGCGGAAACATAATCTTCTCACCAAAGACTGAGGGTACGCTTGCTGTTCAGCTGTCTGATGATGCAAACGACCTCAGGGAGTCACAGAATACAGAATTTGCTGACTTTATCAGCAGCTCGCTCGAAAAGAACACCGCAACACAGCTCGTTACTGTTGACGGTGTTGAATACTACATGGCAGGCGCCCCGATGGGAACTGTCGGCTGGACGGTAGTATCTGCGGTAGAGAAAAGCCTCACCGAGGTAACTACAAACCAGATGCTCGATCAGTATGACGAGATCAACAAGGACGCTACCGAAAAATTCGAGAAAGGAGCAAAAGCCTCAGAGCGTACTACTCTTGTGCTTACTGTATTGCTTCTGATCCTGGCAAGTGCTGCGGCATTATCTCTTGCAGGACGCATTGTAAAGCCTATCGAGAAGATGACAAAGCGTATAGCTGATATCAAAGAGGGCGAAACCTTCCAGATGGAGGACATATACCGTACAAAGGACGAGATCGAGCTTCTTGCACAGGCGTTTGAGCTGATTTCTGCCAAGACAAAGCAGTATATCATAGATATAACAAAGATCACCAAGGAAAAAGAGCGTATCGGAACAGAGCTGGAGCTTGCAAGAAATATTCAGGCTGATATGCTGCCGAACATCTTCCCTCCGTTCCCTGACAAGCCCGATTTCGATATTTACGCATCGATGTCGCCTGCAAAGGAGGTAGGAGGAGACTTCTACGACTTCTTCCTTGTTGATGACGATCACCTTGCAATGGTAATGGCTGACGTATCAGGCAAGGGAGTACCTGCGGCACTGTTTATGATGATGTCGAAGATACTTATAAACAACTTTGCAATGATGGGCGGCTCGCCTAAGGAAGTACTTGAAAAGACGAACGAAATGATCTGTCAGAACAACGAAGAAGAGATGTTTGTAACAGTATGGTTCGGAATACTGGAGATTTCGACAGGAAAGATCACGGCAGCCAACGCAGGTCACGAATACCCGATAGTAAAGCAGCCAGACGGAAAGTTCGAGCTGTTCAAGGACAAGCACGGATTTGTAATCGGCGGAATGAACGGAATGAGATACAAGGAGTACGAATTCGAGATAAAGAAGGGTGGAAAGCTCTTCCTTTACACAGACGGAGTACCCGAGGCGACGAACGCCAACAACGAATTATTCGGCACAGACAGAATGCTGGAGGTACTGAACAAGGATCCTGAGATACAGCCTGCGCAGATGCTTGGAGAAATGCGAAAGGCAGTAGACGAATTTGTAGGAGAGGCACCGCAATTTGACGATCTGACGATGCTGGGACTGGAGCTGAAATAGCGCAGGCTAAAAAACAAGCAAAGTAATAATAGAATGCCAAGGGATTAGAAAAAGAGTTCGCCAAGCCGGACGATAGCGGCTTGCGGGTTTTTAGGGCAGAGCCCTAAACAGAGCACGAGACAGAGTCTC
>ONLC01000086.1 GCA_900318545.1 uncultured Eubacteriales bacterium | reverse complement strand
ACCCTTGTTTGAACGGATAAGCAGCGGCTTTCCAAGCTCGTCTTCAAGCTCTTTAAGCTGCCTTGAAAGCGTCGGCTGAGAAAGATACAGCCTTTCAGCTGCCACAGAAAAGCTTTGCTCCCTTGCAACAGCAAGAAAATATTTCAGTACACGAATGTCCATAGTGCGTTCCTCCTTTTGAAGTATTATACCATATAAGCGTAAGCGTTATGGTATAATTGCCCGATATGCAGGGAGCAGAGCTTTGTTCTGCGTATCTGCAAGGGCATTTAGATAAATTATAATGAATGTTTTGCATTCATTATACCATATTTTGATATTACCGTCAAGCATAACCTGATATTTATTATAAGCATTTGTAATTTGCAGACATATGTGCTATAATGATATCAACAAATAAAATGAGGTGCATTCTATGACCGATAATATAAGGCAGAATCTTATCGACGCAGGCTGCAGCGAGGAGTTTATAGAGAAGTTCGACAGCTGTATCTGTGATGAAAGCAAGTGCGAAAAGCTGCTTGCTGAGCATAGGAAAGAGCTTCTTGATGAGGTACACGAAAAGGAGCACAACATAAGCTGCCTTGACTATCTTGTGTACATAATGAAAAAGGAGGGCATACAATGAAGCAGACATATAAGGGTACCTTTCTTGAAGAAAGAGCTCTGTTTCAGACGAGAGATACATTTGTTACCAACAGCATTTTCGATGTCGGGGAATCAGCAATGAAGCACAGCTTCAATACAGAGACCGCCGATACTGTATTCAGAGGCAAATATCCGCTCTGGTACAGCAAAATGGCTAACGTTCACGACAGCACCTTTGATGAGGGTGCAAGGGCAGCCCTCTGGTACACAGATGATCTCAAGATAAGTGATACGCTTTATGCGGCTCAGAAGGGTATACGCAGGTGCAGTAATGTAGAGCTTACAAATGTGAACTTCACGAACGCTCCCGAAACGCTGTGGGTCTGCAGAAATGTGAAGATAAAGAACATCACGGTCAAGGGAGATTACCTCGGCATGAACTGCGAGAATATGGAGATCGACGGTCTTACCCTTGACGGAAAATACAGCTTTGACGGCTGTAAGAACGTTGTAATAAGGAACTCTCGGATCGTCGGCCGTGACGCTTTCTGGAACTGCGAGAACATCACAGTTGAAAACTGCAATATCTCGGGAGCGTACCTCGGCTGGAACACTAAGAACCTTACGCTGATAAACTGCACTATCGAGAGCCTTCAGGGAATGTGCTATATCGAAAACCTTGTGCTTAAAAACTGCACACTGGTAAATACTACTCTGGCGTTTGAGTACTCAACTGTAGATGCTGACATCGTTGGCGGAATTGACAGCGTTATAAATCCGTCAGGCGGAATTATCAGAGCAGACAGCATAGGAGAGCTCACCCTTGATGAGGAACAGGTAGATGTAAGCAAGACAGAGATAGTGATAAGAAACAAAATGGCTATGTGATAAGCATCGCCCTTTTACCTATTACCTGAAATAGCGCTCGCCCGTGGAAAATTTCCAGGGTGAGTTTTTTTGTGTTGACAGAACCGCTTTTAGATGTTATCATACTATTATAGTATTATTGGGAGAAAAGCTCATGAAGATTAAAACTATCATCGCAGCAGCAGCGGCACTGTTCGTATCAGCTGTTTGTACTTTTTCATCATTTGCAGAGGTGGCATCGGGAATGACGGTCAATATCACTATAGATACGGGAAAAGACCGCAAGGCGATCTCTCCATATATCTACGGAATAAATTCCGAGCAGATGAGCAAGGACGTTTCCTGCAAGTCGATAAGGGCAGGCGGCAACCGCTATACTGCCTACAACTGGGAGACTAACGCCTCGAATGCAGGTAACGACTGGAAGAACATCTCTGACGGCTATTTCCAGTATAATGTGTCGCCCGAGTTTAAGGACAAACCCGGCTGTATAGCTCTGGAGCTCTCCAAGGTGTGTAAGGAGAAGGGTGCTTATCCGCTGATGACACTGCAGCTTGCAGGCTATGTTTCCGCTGATATGGACGGCGAGGTTACAAAGGAGCAGACAGCTCCCTCCTCACGCTGGAAAAAGACAGAGCTTGTTAAGGGCTCGGAGTTTACCCTTACGCCCGACCAAAGCGACGACACAGTTTACATGGACGAGTTCGTAAACTACCTTGTGAACACGCTGGGAGATTCTCAGCATGGAGGCATAAGGGGCTATTCTCTTGATAACGAGCCCGGACTGTGGAAGAGCACACACTCTCTCGCTCACCCCGAACAGACCACCTGTGCCGAGATAATAGAGAAGTCTGTTACTATGTCAAAGGCGGTAAAGGCTATAGACCCTGATGCCGAGATCTTCGGACCTGCACTTTTTGGCTACAGTGCCTTCACAGGCTTTGCAGGCGCTCCCGACTGGAACGAGATACGCTCCTATCACCCCGAATACAGGTGGTTCATAGACTACTACCTGGATGAGATGAAAAAGGCTGAGGACGAGTGCGGAACAAGACTGCTCGATGTGCTTGACGTTCACTTCTACACCGAAGCAAAGGGTGCCTGCGGAAAACGCTACTGCGAGCACTATTCGAGAGAGGACTGCGTTTACAACAAGCTGAATGCTGTCCGTGGTCTCTGGGACGACAGCTATACTGAGGACAGCTGGATAAACGATACAGGTGCTGAGTTTCTGCCGATACTGCCCGAGCTCAAAAAGTCTGTAGATACATACTATCCGGGCACTAAGATAGGCATTACCGAGTATGATTTTCAGGGAGCCTACGATATATGCGGTGCTATTATGGAGGCGGACGCTCTCGGTGTGTTTGCTCAGAACGAGGTGTACTTTGCAAACCTATTTGCTATGGACGCTCTGTACCAGCTGACGGCAATCGACCTCTACAACAACTATGACGGCAAGGGCGGCAGCTTCGGAGATACCCTTGTTTCCTGCGAAAGCGACAATATTGAGGCCTCGACCGCTTACGCATCAATAAACGGCGATAACACCGATGTGGTCACTCTTGTTATCACTAACAAAGCCTTTGCGGATAAGACAACTGCGAATATCACTCTCGACAGCGAGTACTCCTATGCACACCTTTACGGCATAACCGATATGGCTGCCGAGGTCTTTGATATGACCGATCAGAACCCTGCCGTAAAGATTAACGGAAAGACCGTAACCTATGAAATGGAGCCGAGAACCGTTTCTCTGCTTGTGCTGGCAAAGGATAAAAGTGCCCTTGAAAAAAAGAACGGACAGAAAGCATCTTCATCGCAGGCGGAGCAGTCGGAGAAGAAGTCAAATCTTCCGCTGATAGGGGGCATAGCAGGCGGTGCGGCACTCCTCGCAGGAGGTGCGGTGATGCTTGCACGGAAGAAAAAGAAAGGCTGAGAAAACTGGCAGATATTGTATTCACAGTATGTTCTTTGATAATTGTTGAATAATGGTTTTGTGTATGATATAATTACGAAAAGCTCTGTGAAGGGAGGATAACTATGGCTGACAAGGCAGTTAAGCTTCTGAATGAATATTTCGAGAAGGCTTATTCAGTTGATACTACGGATAAGTTCAATGAGCTCTGTAAGGAGTACTCTCAGCTTATACCGCAGGCAGACCCCGATGACGAGATCGAAAGGCTTATGAAAAATGCATTTGAAGCTATGTCTCTTGTGCTCTCGCTGGAGAATAAGCTCAAGGCTAAAAAGGAGCGTCTGTCCGAGACCGAGAAGACAGAGAATGACAAGGTGCAGAGACTTATTGACCTGAACCTTTTTACCTACCACTTCCAGCCCATAGTCCGTGCCGATACAGGCGAGATATATTCCTATGAGGCTCTTATGAGGGCAGGCGATATCAAGGATATAACTCCGTTTCATATACTGAAATACTCAGAGCTCACCGACAGGCTCGATGAGATAGAAAAGTACACCTTCCTCAATGTTCTCCACTTTATAGAGCAGCACCCCGGCCTTTTCACGGACAAGCTCGTTTTTATCAACAGTATGCCCAGCGTTCATATCGACAGCGAAAGTCAGGCTGAGATTGAAAGGCTTCTTGATTCTCTGTCCGATAAGGTGGTAGTTGAAATGACAGAGAGCTCCGAGTACAATGATGAAGAGCTCAACGATATTAAACGCAAATTCTTCCACCTTAATATACCTATAGCCATAGATGACTACGGAACAGGCTACTCAAATATCAGCAACCTTCTGAGATATACTCCGAACTATGTCAAAATAG
Organism: uncultured Eubacteriales bacterium; assembly: GCA_900318545.1. Lineage (GTDB taxonomy): Bacteria > Bacillota > Clostridia > Oscillospirales > Ruminococcaceae > Hominimerdicola. The sequence continues at coordinate 9,666 of ONLC01000086.1, read as the reverse complement.
ACCGCTCTCTTCTGAGCGGCATTCAGGATAACCCGAACAAAAAGCACTTTGTAAGAGAGATAATCGACTTCTGCCACGACAACGGCATCAAGGCTCTTGCAGAGGGAGTTGAGAGCTCAGAGGAGCTGCGTACTGTAATACTGCTCGGTGCCGATCTTATTCAGGGCTTTTATACCGCAAGACCCTCTGCAGAGGTAATACAGTCGCTGCCTTATGAGATCAAGGCGGAGATAAAGGCTCATTATCAGGAGCGTGAGGACGGACGAAGGCTAAGGATATATTCCGCTGAGAACGGAGAGAGAGTATCGCTTGAAAGGCTCAGCAAGGACGGATACAACTGTATACGCATAGGCTCGGGTTATTCATGGGGAAATGTGACCGTGAGCGGATCTGCGTATCTGGAGCCGAAGCTTCATATAGAGGTCGCAGAGAGCTTCTGCGGTGAGCTCACCCTTGAAAATGCAAGGCTGACGAACCTTACGGAAAGACCCTGCATAGATATATGCTCGGGCAGCAGCGTAACGCTAAACCTTGTCGGCAGCAGCAAGCTTGTCAACAGCGGCATTCGTGTAGACGAAAAAGCCTCCCTCACGCTTAAAGGCGAGGGAGACCTTGATATTATGCTCGGCAGCTCTGACTATTACGGCATTGGAAACGATAAGGCATCACGGCACGGAGAGCTCATTTTCGATCAGGACGGCACTGTCAGCATCACGGCTGAGAGCCACGCGGGCACGCTTATTGGCTCGGGACAGGGCGGCGAGATCAGAATAATGAGGGGCAGATATGTCCTCAGAGGTGCAGGCAGCCTGAATGTATGCGTAGGCTCCATCGACGGTGACACAAAGATAGAGCTCCACGGCTGCGACCTTGACGGAACAGCCCTCGGTGCTGTCGGAGTTGTTATAGGCTCAATGAACGGCTCTGCCGATATCCATGCGATCTATTCAAGCATAAAATGCACCTCGGCAAGCCAGTTCTCGGCATCTATCGGAAATGTTGACGGAGACAGCGTCAGACTTCATATCGAGAGCGCCAACATCGAAACAAAAATAAGTGCAGATGCACTGACTGTCTTCGGTGCCCTCAGAGGGGACAGCGACATAAAGCTCGAACGCTCCACAGTAAAAGCAGATGCCGAGGGAGCTAAGGCTCTTATCTTCGGCAGCTGGCAGAAGGGGGCAGGGCTCGGACTGACAGATTCAGATATATCAGCAAAGCTATCAACAGAGCTTGATACATATATCAATCACGGGCTGTCGGATATATGCACCTCGGGCGGAAGGTTCCGCTTTAATGTCAACGACAAAGAATATACCGATCCTATATCGTAAATACCGTATATAGTATTTTAATATATACGCCAAATACAAAGTATAGTATCAGATATTAAGACAGCCCGTGAAGCTTCACGGGCTGTTCGTTATTTAGCAGGGTGTATATTCATTATCTGTGTAAAGCCTGTTGTTTCGAGTATCTCCATTACCATCGGTGATACATCAACAATATCAAGCGGCTGATCGTACCTTGTGCCAACCTGGAGCAGTACCCTCAGTCCCGCACTGGAGATATAGTCAAGCTCCTTTGCATCAAACCTTGGTCTCACATCAGGGTGAGCCTCAACAGCTGCAAACACTTCTTTCCTGACGTCCTCGACATTGTTCATATCTATACGTCCTGCCATTGTGACAACAAGCTTGCCGTCTGAATAAGATGTCTTTATGGTTTCCATTGTAATTCCCCTTTCACTTTTTAGTTTTCAGTTCAGATCACTCCAGGTACTATTATGCAATATTTTGTCCGATTTGTCAATAGCTTGCAAAACTTTGATTTTTTTAATAAAATCGTTAAAACCCCTTGAATTATTCGTAATAATATGCTATAATTTGTAAAATGGATATTGTATAACTATATGTTGATTATTGATTGTTAGGAGTGGGGTCATTATGAATGAAAACAAGCGTAAATCCTTGACATTTGTCAATCTTGCACTTGCTCTCGCAAATGACTATAAAACGTTGTATGTTATTGATCCGGAAAATGACAGCTACGTTGAGTATGCCCCTCACGGTGATGACAAAGAGCTTGTTCCCGTATCAAGCGGAGAAGACTTCTACAGTGATTCTATAAAAAATGCAAAGGAGCAGGTCTGGCCTGATGATCTTGAGCATTTTCTCAAGGCATTAAAGAAGGACGCTGTAATCAGTGCATTGAAGGGCGGAAAGTCGTTCTCGCTGAACTACCGCCTGAATATTGACGGTGAACCAAGATATTATTTTCTCAAAACTATCCGTGCTACCGACAGGAGCATCGTTATCGGCGTACGGGATATCGACACACAGAAACGCAGAGAGATCAAAAGCGAGGCTGCAAGCAGAACATACTCAGAGATCGCAGAATCTCTTGCAAGCCTGTTCGAGGTCATTTACTATGTTGATATCTCTACGGGACATTATATAGAGTACAGCTCCAGTCAGAGCTATGCAAGGCTCGGACTCAGAAGCAACGGAGATGATTTCTTCCGCAGGGCGATCGAGGACATCTCACTTATAGTACACCCCGATGACAAGGATGCCGTTATAAAGCGTTTTGAGCGTGAGGGTCTTATAAACGACCTGAGAGCGGAGAGCTCTGTTCAGCTGACGTACAGGCAGGTGCTCGACAACAGAATACAGTATGTTCAGATGCTTGCCTTCTTCAAAAAGGCCGATGAAGAGCGTCTTGTTATTGCTGTCAGAAGTATAGACCATCAGATGCGGCGTGAGCAGAATCTGAAGCAGCAGACTCAGAGCTTCAGCGATATGGCTATGGCACTTGCTCAGCAGTATGAGGTAATTTACCGTGTAAACCTGATAACGAACGAATACTCGGAATACAGTGCAAGCGAAAAATATGCACGGCTGAAGCTCGGAACTGTCGGGAAGGACTTCTTTGCTGAGACTGAAAAGAATATGCTCGAGGAAATCTACCCTCCCGACCTACCGATGATGCAGATATCCATGAAAAAGGAAAACCTGCTTGAAAGTCTGGGAGCTTCGGGGAAGGTGTATCTGAATTACCGCCTTATCCTTGATAACAGGCCGCAGTATGTGTCACTTTATGCGGTACGGCCGAGCAACGATTCTGACCATATCATCATAGCGATCGCAAATATTGATGCCGCAAAGAGAATGGAGCTTGAATACAGAAGTGCGGTAGACCTTGCCAACCGTGACTCTCTCACCGAGGTCAAGAACAAGAGAGCTTATGCTCAGACCGAGATGGAGCTTGACCATCAGATAAGCAGTGACGAGATATCCGAGTTCTCGGTAGTTATCTGCGACCTGAACGGTCTGAAAAACGTAAATGATACTCTCGGGCACAAGGCAGGAGATGACTTTATCAGAAGCGGCTGCAAATACATCTGTGATACCTTCGACCACAGCCCTGTTTTCCGTATAGGCGGTGACGAATTTGCGATCATAGTCAGAGGCAGAGATTATGTACGCAGAAAAGAGCTGGTAGAGCAGTTCAGGGAGCAGATGCTTCAGAACAAAAAAGAGGGTCTTGTTACCGTGGCCTGCGGTATTTCGGATTTCGACCCCGAAAAGGACATTCGTGTTCAGGACGTTTTCGAGCGTGCCGATGCTGCTATGTACGAAAACAAGAAGTTCCTTAAAGACAGAAGCTGATATGACGGCTCCCTGCTCACAACGGGCAGGGAGCTTTATTAAAGGAGAACCTCAGATGCAGAAATACAAAGCTATACCAAGCTATTCTTGAACATAAAGCACCCGAAAGCGTACTTGAAAGACGTGAGGATACTTTGTATCCTGCCTTTCAGAGATACAGCTACTACTCACGGACAGCACAGCGTGAAACCCCTGTAAATGTGCTTCTGCCTGCCGAAACGGAGGAGGGCAGACGATATCCTGTGCTGTATATCCTGCATGGCTACTGGTGCGATGAAAACTGGATGAGTGACCCGAGAGTGCGCATTCCCGAAATGCTTGCAAACCTCACCGCTGAGGGAAAGGCCGAGCCGATGATAATCGTATGTCCGTACATTTATTGCAGTAAGAATATGCCTCGCTGTACGGCTATGGACTATGAGAATTCAGCAGCCTATGATAACTTCATAAACGACCTGAAAGCAGACCTTATGCCCTTTATCGAAAGCAGCCTCCCCGTCCTGACCGACCGTGAGAGCACAGCCATAACAGGCTTTTCAATGGGTGGAAGAGAAGCACTTTTTATAGGGCTCTCAATGCCTGAGCGCTTCGGATATATAGGTGCTGTCTGCCCTGCCCCGGGGCTTGTAAGAGGGACAGAGGATCCCTTCAATTTAGAGAACAAAGACCTCAGATTTGAGCACGATGCCCCGAAGGTGCTCCTTCTCAGTGCCGCAGAGGGAGACCCCGTAGTGAGGGACTGTCCCGAGCTTTATCACAGGCTCTTTACCGACAACGGCACAGAGCATATCTGGCACCACATTCACGGCACAGGCCATGATGCAGACAGCGTTATACCTCACCTGTATAACTTTTTAAGAATGATATTCCGATAACAAAACGCACAGGCTGTCCTGTGCGTTTTTTATCCGCCGTGCTTTATTTTCTCTGTAAGAGCCAGCACCTCGTCCTTTATTTTCTCCCGACTCCTCCTTGTGACTGCCAGGCTCACAGGTGCGGCAAGCCCTGCCGCCGCCAGCCCGATGACACCTGTCACTACACCTATCGCAAAGTGATCTGACCTGAGTATCAGGCTCATTCCCAGACCCAGTATCAGCACACCTGCAAGCCCCAGAAATATTCCTGCCATAGTCCCGGGAAACTCAGCCCTTTTATCAAGGGCTCTCAGCCTTTCAAGGTCTGCATCGCCCCTGACATCAACATTTATATATTTAGAGGCTATCCTCTCGGCTTCTTCATTTCTTGCCGAGGAGTAGCTGTAATTGAATTTTTCACTCATAGCTTTCCTCCTGACTGTCTGCAAGCCCGGGAGCACAGTGCAGCGTAACAGTAAACACACTACCCTTTCCAAGCTCCGAGGACACAGTTATCTCTGCGCCGATAATGTCAATAATACGCTTTACCAGTGCCAGTCCGAGACCGTTTCCTCTCGCTGCGTGCGAGGTATCACCCTGATAGAACTTGTCAAAAATGTGTCTGCCTGTTTCGCTGTCAATGCCGCAGCCCGTGTCGGACACACTCACCGAGGCATACTCTCCGTGCCTTTTTACCGAAAGCCCCACAGTACCGCCCTCATCGGTGAACTTTACCGCATTTGAAAACAGATTGTTCCAGACAAGGCTCAGAAGCTCTGGATCGGCATTTACGATTATGCCGTCATCAATATCGGTCTCAATCTCAAGGCTCTTTTTCTCCCATTCGCTTTCAAAGGCCAGCATACACTCACAGGCCTGCTCACTGAGGTCGAAGAGCCTGCTTTCGGGGAAGATCTGCTGGTTTTCAAGCTTGTTGAGCTTAAGTATGTTCGTTATAAGCTCTGCCAGACGCTTTGCCGCATCGTTGATAGAGCCTGCATATTCAAGCCGTTCCTCCTCGGACAGCCCCGGTGATTTCAGCAGTGCCGCATAGTTCTGTATAACCGCAAGCGGAGTTTTCATCTCGTGCGATACGTTTGATACAAAGTCAGTCCTCAGCGTTTCCACTCCCGAAAGCTCATCAGCCATTTTGTTTATACGCTCTATAATCACGTTATACTGATTCCCTCCGAGAGGGTCTGTAAAGGGCTTTATCCTTTCATCAAGCTTGCCATCGGTGAGCTTTTCAAGCCCCTCGGAAATTCGCTTTACGGGTCTGTCAACAGTGTACTTTTTTCTCAGCCTGTCAAACAGCCACACGATAAAGGCAATAAACAGAGCATTCGCAAAGGTGATGAACGCACTGAATTCAATATCCTTCTGCGGTATACCCATTATTTTGAAAAACAGCACAAAAGAAGACGTCAGCACAAAGGAGATAAAAAACAGTATTCCCAAGTACTGCAGAACACTCAGAAGCCTTGACTTGTTTCTGGGACTCATTTGAGCACCGCCTTATAGCCGAGCCCGTGAACGGTAACTATCTCAAAGTCATCACAGTGCTCAAACTTTTCTCTGAGCTTTCTCATATAAACATCAACCGACCGAAGTCCCGATGTAGCCTCAATGTCCCAGAACTCATTCATAAGCTGAGAACGTGTAAAGGTCTTTTTCGGGTTTGACAGAAGCTTGTAGAGAAGGCTGAACTCCCTGACTGTGAGGGCTATCTCCTCTCCGTCATATACACAGCTCTGCTCGTCCTCGTTCATAGTCAGCTTTCCGACCGTCAGCTTTTTTTCGGCACTGATGTTTGCACGTCTCATAATAGCGCCTATCTTCAGAAGAAGCTCCTCTAAGTTTATAGGCTTCACAAGATAGTCATCTATTCCCAGCTTGTAACCCCTCTGCATTGAACGCATATCGTCTTTAGCCGTCATAAAGATTATCGGGATATCCTTGTTAAGCCCCCTGACAGTTTCGGCAAATTCAAAGCCGTCTATCTTCGGCATCATAATGTCAGAGATTATCAGATCAAAGCCCGAGCCGTACATCTCGTTATACGCATCGGCAGCACTCAGACAGCCCACAGCCTCAAAACCGTTCAGATTCAGATATTTGCAGACAGTGGCATTAAGCTCCTTATCGTCCTCAACAACAAGTATTCTTACCATTTGGTATCAACTCCGCAAGTATTTTTATCAATTATAGCATAATTTTCCCCCGACTTCAAGAAGTGCAGGCTCTTTTTAACATTTCTAAAACATATTTTTTCGCAAATGAGTAAAATAGTCTTGACAAAAATCAACAAACATTCTATAATATATGCTATATCATATAAAGGATGTGGAAAAATGTATGCAACCTTCTGGGCACTTTTGCCGCCTATCATAGCTATAGTGCTGGCACTGCTGACAAAAGAGGTCTACAGTTCTCTGTTCATAGGAATACTTATGGGAGGACTTTTCTACGCTGAGTTCCGCCCCGTAAAGGCGATAAACCACATTATTGATGACGGTTTTGTATCGTCGCTTGCAGGCCCGTGGAATGTGGGTATACTTATCTTCCTTGTTATACTGGGCACGATAGTTGCCATGATGAACAAGGCAGGCGGCTCGGCGGCATTCGGAAAATGGGCTCAGAACCATATAAAAAGCCGTGTGGGCGCTCAGCTTGCGACTATACTGCTGGGTGTGCTCATCTTCATTGATGACTATTTCAACTGCCTTACAGTCGGCAGCGTTATGAGGCCTGTAGCTGCGGCTCACAAGGTTTCAAAGCAGAAGCTTGCTTACCTCATAGATGCAACGGCTGCACCTGTCTGTATCATAGCTCCGATATCATCGTGGGCGGCAGCAGTAACGGGCTTTGTCAAGAACGAGGACGGCTTCTCGCTGTTTATCAAGGCTATACCCTACAACTATTATGCTCTGCTTACGCTGGTATTTATGATCGGTATAGTAGTCTTTAAGTGCGATTTCGGCTCTATGGCGAAATATGAAAGGCTTGCTATGCAGGCAGAGCACCTAAGCGACAAGGAAGAGGAAAAAGAGCACAAGGGTAAGGTGATAGACCTTGTATTCCCGATAGTAGTGCTTATAGCTTCCTGCATCGTGGGAATGATCTACACAGGCGGCTTCTTCAAGGGAGAAAGCTTTGTAAATGCATTCGCAAACTGCGACGCTTCAAAGGGTCTTGTAATGGGCTCAATGGCAGCACTGGTACTGACGCTTGTTTTCTATCTGCTGAGAAGGGTAATCTCCTTCAAGGAGGGTATGGAATGTCTGCCCGAGGGCTTCAAGGCTATGGTGCCTGCTATCCTTATCCTCACCTTTGCGTGGACACTTAAAGCTATGACCGACAGTCTCGGTGCAGCAGAATACGTAAGGAGCCTTCTCGACGGCAACACAGGCTATTTCAGCAATTTCCTGCCTGCGGTAATTTTCGTGATATCCGCACTTCTCGCCTTTGCAACGGGAACCTCGTGGGGTACCTTCGGAATACTTATCCCGCTGGTTGTAAGCGTATTTGCAGGGAAAGACCACACAATGATGATAATCTCGATCTCAGCCTGCATGGCAGGCTCTGTCTGCGGAGACCACTGCTCGCCTATCTCGGATACAACTATCATGGCATCGGCAGGAGCAGAATGTGTCCATGTCGAGCACGTTTCAACTCAGCTTCCCTATGCGATACTTGTAGCGGCTATCTCGGTAGTGAACTACGTTATCGCAGGCTTTATAAAAAACTGGATCATCTGCCTGTGCATAGGTATAGCAATGACGCTGCTTGCAGTTTACCTCATACGCTATATTACAGGAAAGAACGACTCCAAGCTAAAGCTTGAAGAAGTTCCGGAGGAATCTGAATAAGAACAAAAAAGAGCTGCTCTCGGGCAGCTCTTTTTTCTATCTCTCTATCCTTATATTGAGAAGCCCTGTATGCTCCCCGAACTCGAATGTAAGAGTATCACCGCTCGCATCGGAAAGGTCAACCGAGTACTCCTTAAAGTCATCATAGCTGTCGCTCGGCAGGAGCTTCACTGTATGCTTCTGCTCTCCGCTGATGAGGGTAAGCTCCCTCTCGCCAATTATGCTTGATGCCCTGAACACTACTCTCTTAGCCCCTGCGAGATCAACTCCGCCGTAGCTTACCTTTCCGCCCCAGCCTGTCACACGGACGTACTCGCTGTGCTCTGCCTTCGACCAGAAAAGCTTTGCGTTCTCTATCCTCTCAAACATTGCTGCCTTGAAGCTGCCAGCCCTCAGAGCTATCCTCTCACCGTCCAGATGAACTCTCTCGGTAAGCCTTATATCCTCACTTGAAGCACCTGCCATAAAGCAGTATTCGCCCTCTTCAAGGAGCATTTTTTCGCTTCTGACATCGAAGATACTGAGAATATGCTCAGTCGCCCTGAGTGTAACTCTCTTTTGCTCGCCTGCTTTGAGCTCCACACGCTCAAAGGCACAGAGCTTCTTTATCGGTCTGCTGACAGAGCTTTCGGGAACTGTAAAGTATACCTGTACCACCTCGGCACCGTCTTTGTCCGAGGTATTCTTTACGCTGAGTGTTATCTCTGCTCCGTCATCGGTCTGCGTAACGCTCATATCGCTGTACTCAAAGCTCGAATAGCTGAGCCCATGTCCGAACGGATAAAGAGCCTTACCCTTAAAGTACATATAGGTCGCACCCGAGGTTTCTATATCATAGTCCATTATGTCCGGCAGGTCGAGGACGTCTCTGTACCACGTTATCGGTGTCCTGCCCGAGGGGTTGTTCTCGCCTGTCAGGGTCTTTGCAACTGCTGTTCCCAGCTCTGCCCCTGCGTGAGATGTCCACAGCACCGCAGACACAGCTTCGCTCTCAGCAGCTACCGAATAAGGGTAGCTCGATACTATCACAAGAGCCGTATTTTTATTCGCCTTCGCCAGCTCCTGAGCCATACCCTGCTGAACGTTCAGAGCAAGGGTCTTTCTGTCGTAGCACTCTTTGGCAGTCTGCACAGGATAGTTGCCTGTACAGTAGATCACCGCATCAGCCTGCTCTGCAAGTTTTTTAGCCCTGTCTCTGCCGAGGCTCACATACTCTATCTCAAACTCCTGCTCTGAGACAACGCCCCTCTGCTTTGAGATCGAAAGCCTGCC
>ONLC01000088.1 GCA_900318545.1 uncultured Eubacteriales bacterium | reverse complement strand
ACTATTGTAATAGGCAACACAACAGGCACAGACGGTGTAAAGGGCAAAGGCGGCTTTTATGCCACCAATAATACTAATTCAGCAATATATATTGGCACTGATAACTGGTCATCAGGGTCATCGGCAGCATTCAACGATAATTGCAAGATAACCGATGGTCTTATACAGCTTGTACCGATCGCTGCACCATACGGAGGTTTTTATTTTGACAACGCTTACAGAGTTAACATGGCTCAGGCGACAGGAAATAAGGGACTGTATGTTGTTGACGGTGACAGTGACGGCAGCAGATATTACATCTCACACAGGACTGCTATAAGAGAAGAATAAGCGTAGCTTTTCGCTGCAAGGCAGAGCCTTTTTACAGGCTCTGCCTTTTTTTGGAATTTTGTTTCGGCAAATCAGAGAAAAGAGCTTTTGTTTTTTGTGCATATCTACTTAATTCAGGTAAAACTATTGCAAAGTTCTCAGAGAAATGCTATAATAAGTTAGTTTATTAAAGTGCATAAGTGTTTTTTATTTGTTGAGAGGGATTTAATTTGATAAACGGTAAAAAAATTATTGGTATCTGCTTGACTAAAATAAATGATAATACCCATGCCGAGTACGTCCAGGCCATTTCAAAGGCGGGCGAAAAGCTTGGGTTCAGAACCGTGCTGTTCAACAGCCTCGTAGACTTCTTTTTTGATGATACCTACGATGAGGGTGCAAAGCAGATATACGAGACGATAGACTATAACGTTATAGATGCAGTTATTATTTTCGATGAGACGATCTATAATAAAGAGCTTATCACCTCAGTTATTGAAAGGGCAAATGAAGCAGGAGCACCGGTAATTATCATGAACGGGGCTTACGATGGCTGCTATTCGCTCAACCGCTCTTATGATGAGGCTTATACTCAGGTGATAGAGCACGTTATAAAAGAGCACAATGTCCGTGATACGATCTTCATCGGCGGAAGAAAGGGCGACGATATAACCAGCAGAAGGCTGAACTGCTACAAGACCGCCCTCAAGAACAACGGCATACAGTTCATTGAGGAAATGGTCGGCTACGGCGAGTACTGGAATGACCCTACCATCGCAGAGCTTGAACGGATATTTGCGTTCATTCCGAAGCCGCCGCAGGCTATAATCTGTGCTAATGACAGCATGGCTATGGCTGCTATAGCGTTCCTCAGCAAAAGAGGGCTCAGGGTTCCCGAAGATGTTATCGTTACGGGCTTTGACGGCATCTCCGAGGCAAGCCACTATAATCCTAAGATCACTACCTGCCGTGAGGATATCAAGAAAATGGCAGAGCTTTGCTGTGACCTTATAAACGAAGCCTTTGAAAAAAACGAGCCCCGTGAGGAGTTTTATCCCTATGAGCCCGTTATCACTGAGTCCTGCGGCTGTGAAAACAAAGACGATATGTATACCACCGATGAAATTGCCACCCTTTACAGGCAGATCGCTGATATGCATACACACGAGGACTTTATGCACAATCAGGTAAACCGCCTGATCGAGTTCACCGACAGAAAAGAGCTCTTTGCGGCACTGTCCACAATGTCGCAGTACGGCTCTCTCATTCTGCTGAATCACGACTTTCTTGCAAAAAGCTCCGATGATATGTTCACCGATATAGAAGATAACGAGTTCCTTGTCATTTTGTCAACGAACGGACTTGGGCTGCCCAAGTATGAGCTCCATATTGAGATAGTCAAGGATGGAGAGCTGCTCCCGAACACAGACAAGTGGCTCGAGGAGGGCGGAGTTGTCGTTATGATGCCTATTTATGTAGGCTCGCTGGTGTGCGGATACTATATTGTCCGTACTCATAATATCACCTACGATAATGATAAGATAAAGCGTGTATCCACTACCTTCAATATAATTTTCAATTCTATCCTTAACCACTATCAGATGATAAGAATGATGCATAACCTCGAAAATGCGATCTATACCGATCCTATGACAGGTCTGCCGAACCAAAAAGTATATGACTATCTCAGTCTATGCTATATTCAAATATACCTATATTTACGAGAACTACGGAATGTATGAAACAGAAGAGGTCATAAAGGTAGTGTCTCAGGCACTTAAAAAGGCTAACAGCATGAACGGAGCTCTCGTTGCAAAAATAACCGAGGACGAGTTTGTTGTTATAAATGTGTATGAGGATATTGAAAAGATCTCTACAACTATAAATGATGCTACAACCGATTTCTATGAAAGTATGGCTGAGTTTAACTCAAGTGAGAAAAAAGAATTCTACGTTGAGGTAAATGCAGGCTGTACGGTTGTAAACCCGGGCTGGGAAGCATCGCTGGAAAGCTATATCAAGCTTGCATCGTCCGAGCTCTTCCTCAACCGTCTGAAGCAGGGCATGGGCAATGTAAAAAAACGTGACTTCTCCGCAAGAGAGCTTTACAGCACCTTCAATCTCCTTGTTGAGAAAAACCTGTTTACCTATCACTATCAGCCGATAGTTGATGCACGAACAGGAAATATCTTCGCTTATGAGGCTCTTATGAGAACCTCGGGCGGAATAAATATGTCTCCGCTTGATATCCTTGATGTGGCTCAGGCTTATGACAGGCTCTACGATATTGAAAAGGCTACCATGTTCAATAACCTTAAACGCCTTGTCGATAATCCTGCCGCCTTCTCGGGACACAAGCTGTTTCTGAACACTATCCCGGGACATTTCCTCACAACCGATGACTATGACTACTTTATGGATCAGTACCACGACTACTTCGGTCAGCTGGTTCTGGAAATAACCGAGCAGGACACCATCACTGATGATGAGCTCAGCCTTATAAAGCTTATGTCCGATGAGAACGGCTCTGTGCAGATCGCAGTCGATGACTACGGCACGGGACATTCAAACATTGTAAACCTGCTGAGATATGAGCCTCAGGTGCTGAAAATTGACCGTTTTCTTATAAGCGGCATCAACAACGATACCAACAAGCAGAAGGCTGTTAAAACCACGATAGAGTTCGCAAGGCTGAACGAGATCAAGGTGCTTGCCGAGGGCGTTGAAACCTCGGAGGAGCTGCAAACCGTTATTGAGATGGGCTTTGACTACATTCAGGGCTACTACACCTCAAGGCCGCAGCCCGAGCCTATCCCCGAAATACCCGAGAATATCAAAAATGAGATCGTGTCCGAGAACCTGAAGCTTCTCAAGTTCGACTCCGATAATCTGCAGGTATATACAGCTAAGTATGATGAAGTCATTGATATAGTTGACCTTACAATGAAGAGGTACAAGTTCATAAACGTTATCGGCGGAAATGTTAAAATCGTCGGTGAGCGTGAAAACACTATTGATATGATAATCAAAATAGCTGACGGTGTTAATGCAAACATCACCCTTGAAAATGTAAACATCAAGGGTGCAGTAGAGAGCACTCTACAGCTTGGCAAGGGCAGCAATACAAAGCTTACTCTTGTGGGCGAGAACACCCTTAATAAAGACGGCATTTATGTGCCCGAGGGTGCATCTCTGAGAGTCACAGGCGATGGAAATCTTCTCATACTCAATAACCGCAATTACAGCATAGGCATCGGCACTAATATGAATGACCCCTACGGCAACCTTACCTTCGATATGGGCGGCACGCTCAGAATGGTTTCCACAGGCGACAAGGTCTGTGCTATAGGCGGCGGAAAGATATCGAACTCCTATATCAGATTCATCAGAGGTACTTTTGACATCAAGTGCAGAGGTATGTGCTGCGTAGCTGTCGGAAGCGGCAGCGGCACAGCTGATATCAGAGTAGAAAAGGATGCTGACATAACTATTATGGCTAACGCTGCAAACTCAGTAGCTATGGGTGCTGTGATAGGAAAGGCAAACATACACATCTGCGGAAAGGTCAATGCAACCTCTGACGGTGAAAAAGTAGCTGCTATAGGAAACCTCAGCGGCGACGATCTTCTTATCACACTTGAAAACGCAGATGTATCCACTACAATACACTGCGATGACGGAGCATCGCTGGGCTCAGTTGAGGGCAGAGGTGAGATCAAGATCATCGACAGCAAGGTAACAGCTTACGGCGAGGGCACGAACGTTACAGGCATTGGCAGCGTTGAAGGCAATATGACAACGATAGTAAGCTCAGGCTTTGTAAGAGCAGAGCTTCTGGCTGCAAACTGTATGGTTTCGGGCAGCGAGCTTGATAAGCTCATAATCATGGGCGGCAATGTGAACGTTCTGAGCTCTGGTGCAAAGCAGGCTATAAACCGCTACGGTGAGAAGATCTACCCGTTCTATCTTAACGGCGAAAGCTTTGAAAAGCAGATCACTACAGAAAAGGGCTCTTACCTTTACAAGGCAGAGCGTGACAAGGAGCTTGACAGGCTTTGCGTATACCTGCCCGAGAAGTATAAGGCTCCGGGTATGCTTGAATAGTCCAACTGACGCAGTGAGGGATCTCACTGCGTTTTGTTGACAGAAGCTGCCCGGCTGTGATATAATTAAGAAAAGAATGTAAGGAGCTGATAGTATGAAGCTTATTTTTATAGGAGCCGACCACGAGGTAACAGGAAGCTGTACCTTCATTGAGGCCTGCGGAAAGAAATTTCTGGTGGACTTCGGTATGGAGCAGGGGGCCGACAAATTCGAGAACGCTCAGATTCCCTGTGCTCCCGGAGAGATAGATTTCGTTCTGCTCACACACGCACATATAGACCATTCTGGACTGCTGCCGCTGCTTGCCGCAGGCGGCTTCAAGGGGCATATCCATGCAACCGATGCGACCTGCAATCTCTGCGAGATAATGCTCAGAGATTCAGCTCATATACAGGAGTTTGAAGCGGAATGGAGAAGCAGAAAGGGCAGGCGTAAAGGCAGCGGCGAGACCGAACCACTTTACACTATGGCAGACGCCGAAGCAGCAATAAGCTATCTCCGTCCGCACCGTTATAACACGCAGGAGGAGCTCTGCGAGGGTATCAGCGTTCGCTTTGTTGACGCAGGTCACCTGCTGGGCTCGGCATCTATCGAGCTCACCCTCACCGAGGACGGTGTTACCAAAAAGATAGTTTTCTCGGGCGATATAGGAAACCTAAATCAGCCCCTTATCCGTGACCCCCAGTACCTTGATGAGGCAGACTACGCTGTTATGGAGTCTACCTACGGTCTGAGATACCACGATAAGCCCAAGGGCGACTACGTTCACGACCTTGCAGAGCTTCTGCAAAAGACCTTTGACAGGGGCGGCACTGTTGTTATCCCCTCATTTGCAGTCGGAAGAACTCAGGAGCTTCTCTACTTTATCAGAAAGATAAAGGATCAGCACCTTATCAGCGGTCATGACGGCTTTAAGGTGTATATAGACTCCCCTCTTGCAATTGAAGCTACAAGCATTTTCAATAAAAACAAAAACTCCTGCTTTGATGAGGAGGCTATGGAGTTTGTCAGAAACAACATCAATCCCCTTGTTTTTGAGGGTCTTGAAACTGCGGTTACAAGTGATGAGTCAAGAGCAATAAATTTTGACTCAAGCCCGAAGGTAATCATTTCAGCAAGCGGAATGTGCGAGGCAGGACGTATCAAGCACCACTTAAAACACAATCTCTGGAAGCCCGAATGTACAGTTCTCTTCGTAGGCTATCAGGCTGTAAATACCCTCGGCAGAAGCATTGTTGACGGTGCTAAAACAGTTAAGCTCTTCGGCGAGGAGATAGCTGTATGTGCCGAGATAAAAATTCTTGCAGGTATCAGCGGCCATGCCGACAAGGCAGGCCTTGACAGGTGGATAGAGCATTTCAGCCATGTGGGCAAGGTGTTTGTAAATCACGGCGATGAGGACAGCGCCGACGGCTACACCGAGCACCTGCGTCAGGACCTCGGCATAGATGCCTATGCCCCCTACAGCGGAGCAGAGCTTGACCTTGCAACAGGTGCCTTCACAAACGCAGAGCCTAAGAGAATACAGAAGAAAGAGCCCGTATCCACAAACTATCAGAGACTTCTCTCCGCTATGGACAAGCTCGAAGCTCTCGTCAAGGCGAGCAAGGGGCTCAACAACAAGGATATGGCAAAGCTTACGGATTCTATCAACAATCTGTATGCGAAATTCAAGTAGACTGTGCATTGACATCAAAAATAGATTGTGATATACTAAAAATGTAAGCAAAAAACCATTGTAAGGACAGGTGGTAAAATGAAAGCATTAAAGGCTGTAGCTGCCCTGCTGTTCTCGGCAGTTATACTGGCAGGCTGTGCTGATTCTTCGTCCTCGTCATCATCGGCCAAGAGCAAGGATAAGGACACAAGCAGCAAGACCAAAACAGAACAGATAGTAGAAAGCTGTATCGTAACTGACAAAAATTTTGAGACCTACGTTTCAAACACTTATGTTGCAACAGGCAACAACTATATCGTAAAATCTGTTGATAACAAGGCATACAGGGTTTACCTTCCCGTTGAGGAGGCTGGCGAGCTTGAATACTGCTTTTACTTCTCGAACACTGTAGACTCCACCTATGACGGCGGCGAAAGAGCTCACGTCGGACAGGCAGGCGGAGATTACACCATAAGCTCGGCATATGTTTATGACGGCGGCACCGCCCCCGAGGACCCTATCGGAGAGAAGATACCTGTTACCTTCTCGGGAAATGAGTCTAAGGATGTAAAATCGGGAGAAGCCTTCTGGAGCGACCCCGTTACCATTGATATCCCCGAAGGACATTACCTCGTCTGGGAGTGGACGCTTAGCGGCAAGGATATACCTTGTATCAAGATGTCGAACCTTACCTCCTCAAGCTATAATAATCACCCCGAATACCCCGAGGACGAGGCTGTATGGAAATACACAGATGAGATACCCTGCCCCGTATTTGTCGGAGCAAAGAGAGATGTTAAGGCAAGAGTGACCGCAATAGGCGACTCCATCACACAGGGCTGCATGACTGACTATATGACCTATGAGTTCTGGGCTGCAAGAATAGCAAAGGCTCTCGGCTCTGAGTATGCGTTTTATAATGCAGGTCTCGGCTGGGCAAGGGCAAGCGACTGTGCAGCAAACGGCAACTGGCTCGGAAGAGCACTAAACTGCGATGTTGCTCTTGTAGCCTTCGGAACAAACGATATAGGTGCAGGTGCTTATGAAGCCGAGTCAGGCGACAACGCTGATGATATCCTAGCAAATATCAAGTCCATACTCGAGCAGTTCAAAACAGTTGAAGCAAAAACTATACTGTTCAATTCTCCTCCGCAGGACTATGAGGGAGCGCTCGAGGATACAAGGACCACGCTGAACGAGCTTGAAAAGACAATGGCTGAAAGCGTTGGAGCTGAGTACTTTGACTTTGCTGAGGTTCTCTGCGAGAACGGAAGCCCCTCTACAGCATACTACGGACAGCACCCCAACGCTGAGGGCGGTGCCGAGGTCTGCAAAGCGTTTATGGCACAGTTCTTCCCCGAGATAGAGTACGTTCTTGATGAGAACAAGGACTCCGAAAGCGAAAATGAAGCTGCCGAGGGTACCGATGCAGGCACGGCTGATAACACTCAGCCCATAGATAACGGCACCGAGGCGACCACCGAAGACGAGATCTACGCTGAGGCAGAGGATTACACCTACGATGACGAGGCCTACGACGAGGTCTACGACGGAACATACGACGAATAAACATAAAAAGACCGTGAGCAAAACTCACGGTCTTAAATTATGCTTATTTTACTGCTTTCCCGAAAGCTCGGAGATGATCTGTATAAACGAATCAACGCTTGTGAAATCCTTATAAACTGATGCAAATCTCACATAAGCAACCTGATCGAGTCCCTTTAGCTTTTTAAGCACCATATCACCTATCTCACTGGTGTTGGTCTCAGTCTGCATCTTATTAGCGAATGCGTTCTCCACATCATCAACAAGGCCTGTTATCGCTTCAACGCTGACAGGTCTTTTCTTGACAGCTATCTGAAGTCCCTTTATAAGCTTCTGTCTGTCGAACGGCTCAAACGAGCCGTCACGCTTATAAACCATAAGCTGAGGCTTCTCTATCACCTCATAGGTCGTGAACCTCTTGCCGCACTTTGGGCACTCTCTTCTTCTTCTCTTCTTGCCTTCGCTGGGTCTTGAATCGATAACTCTCGTATCCTCATTGCTGCAAAACGGACATTTCATAATAATACTCCTATGTCTCTGATTTTTACTTCAAAACCATTATAACACATAAAAATACAAATTTCAAGACCTTTTGCAAAATTTTGTACAAAAATATGTACTTATGCACTCGCTATGAGGGTGAAACTTCGGAGAGTTGACCATCAATATTCGTAAATGCTTCCGCCTATGAACTCCCTGCAAAGAGCATTATCGGGCACAACCACCTCATCAAGAGGGTCAACCTGCCTGAGTGCTTCAAGCATAGGCATAAAGCGGTCAAAGCCCTCGTATTCCCTAGCGGTTTCCTCGAGCTCCTCAAGGAGGTGCTTTTTATATACCGCAGGCTCATAAGCGAAGTATGTATCTATCTGGAAGCGAGCCTCTGCCTTGTAGGGCATAATGTACAGGTCCTCTCCCTTTTCAACGTTCTTGAACATATCAAGCGTTTCCGAAAAGGCTCTTCCTCTGTACTGCTTATCTCTTATAAGTCGGCGCATAAGCCTGTGGAACTTCGGGTGGAGCATAGTGCCGTCTGCAAGCTCGGTTCTGCGGCGGACACTTACATACATAGTGTTCGCACTTGCACCTACGCCGTTTGTTATAAACGGATTAAGTGCATGAATACCCTCAAAGGTGATTATCTCCTTGCCTGTGAGCCTTATAGCCTCGCCCTCTTCTCTTGACTGAGTTGAGAATATAAACTTAGGCAGTCTTACCTCCTCGCCCTTTCCGAGCCTTATCATATCCTCTTTAAGCTGCTCCCAGTCAATGCGGTCGGGAGTTTCATAGTTGGGCTTTCCGTCCTTGCCGATAGGCACAGTGTACCTGTCGGAAGGCAGAAAATAGTCGTCAAGCGAAATAGTATGCGTGATTACGCCCTTGCTTTCAAGCATTTCATCTAACTTCAGGGCGGTAGTGGTCTTTCCCGAGCCCGAGGGTCCTGCCAGCAAAAGTATCGGCTTCTGCTCGTGCTCTGCTGCTATTATTTCAGCAGCCTCTCTGAGCTTTGAGTCATAACGCTCTGTACACTCGAGGACAAATTCATCGGCACCTGCCTTGATCTTTTCATTTATATGTCTGATGCTTATCTTTTTCATGTCAAAACTCTCCGTTCTTCGGGTCAGCCTATCTTCCAGATATTCTCGGCATAATCCCTGATAGTTCTGTCGGACGAGAACTTGCCTGCACCTGCAATATTGAGCCAGCACTTCTTAGCAAAGGCAAGACTATCCTTATATTCACGGTTAGCACGAAGCTTAGTCTCTACATAGTCGTTGAGGTCGCCCACAACGTAGTAGTGATCGGGAACGTGCCAGCTTGCACCGTCTGTAAGAGCCTTGTAAAGCTCCTTGAAGCTTCCCTCCTGATCTGAGGGCACACCTCCGTCATCAAACTGACCGTCAACAAGCTTATCAAGCACCCTTGCTATCTTCTCATCGGAAGCGATAAGCTTTCTCGGGTCATATTCGGGCATTATCTCAGCGAGCTCCTCCACTCTTGCACCGAAGATGTAGTTGTTTTCCTCGCCTGCCTCCTCAGCTATCTCGACGTTTGCACCGTCATAAGTGCCTAAGGTAACAGCGCCGTTTAGCATAAGCTTCATATTTCCTGTTCCCGAGGCCTCAGTGCCTGCTGTGGAGATCTGCTCTGAAATATCAGCCGCAGTAACAAGCTTCTCAGCGTAGGAAACATTGTAGTTTGCAACATAAACTACCTTGATAAGATCCTTTGTATCGGGGTCGGAGTTCACAAGCTTACCGACCTCGCCAATAAACTTGATTATAGCCTTAGCACGTCTGTACCCGGGGGC
>ONLC01000095.1 GCA_900318545.1 uncultured Eubacteriales bacterium | reverse complement strand
CTCTCGATGCGGGAGTTGCAAGCATGAGAAGCTGGTGGGAGCTTACCTCGGGCTCGTGGCTTGATGAGCAGTCGGGCAGTGCGAACGGTGCTATGGTAGGTATACAGACGGCTGAAAAGCTCGGGCTTTCGGTCGGTGACAAGGTGACAGTCAAGGGTAAGGAGAGCTCACAGGAGCTTGACATTGTAGGCATTTACGATGCAGGCGGAGAAGAGGACAGCCAGATATACTGTCTGCTTGATACGGCTCAGGCACTTGACGGGCTTGACGGAAATATCGACAGCATAGAGGTATCAGCCCTTACCACCCCTGATGACGAGCTCGCAGAGAGAGCCGCTAAAGACCCCTCATCTCTGACGGTTGCCCAGAAGGAGCAGTGGTACTGCACAGCCTATGCAAGCTCTATCTGCTATCAGATACAGGAGGTCATCACCGATTCTGTAGCCTCGCCTGTAAGGCAGGTAGCTGATTCGGAGGGTGCTATTCTTGAAAAGACACAGCTTCTTATGGTGCTGATAACTATACTCAGTCTTATAGGTGCGGCGCTCGGTATCTGTAACTTGGTAACAGCGAGCGTTATGGAAAGAAGTCAGGAGATAGGACTTATGAAAGCAATCGGTGCTCATAACGGGTCTATTTCGCTTCTCGTATTGACAGAGATCTTTATAACTGCTATAATAGGCGGAGCAGCAGGCTTTTTTGCAGGCTTCGGCTTCGCACAGATAATCGGTCATTCGGTATTTGGTTCGGCTATAGCTATGAGGCCTATGGTAGTGCCGATAGTTGCGGTGCTTGTGGTGATAGTTACGCTTATCGGCTGCATACCTGCTATAAGAATGCTGCTCAGGCTCCGTCCGACCGAAGTTCTTCACGGAAGATAAGGGGGCGAGGCTATGAAAAAAAGACAGATGTTTATCAGAATGATAAGTGCCTCTCTTTTGAGGAGAAGGTCAAGAATGGTGGTTGCACTGCTCTCAATTGCGATTGGTGCGACTATACTTTCAGGACTTGTATCTATCTATTACGATGTGCCCAAGCAGATGGGTGCGCAGTTCCGTAACTACGGAGCTAATATGATCTTCACGGCAAGCGGAGACAGCTTTACTATGGCTGATGTGGAGGCTGCAAAGGCCTGCATCAGTGATGATGCTGTAGTGGGTGCGGCTCCGTTCAGGTATGAGAACGTGAGGATAAACGATATCCCTGTTGTGGCAGCAGGAACAGATGCCGATGAGGTCAAGGCTGCAAGCCCCTACTGGAGCGTTGACGGTGAGTGGTTCAGCTCGCATAATGATGTGCTGATAGGCGACTCGGTTGCGGAGTCGTTTAACCTGAAGATCGGCGATATGATAGAGCTTGCCTACACTCCCGAGTCTGAAGACGGGAAGGACGAGAACGGCGAGGTAGTGCTTGATAATATAGATTACTTCAATGTTGTGGGCATAGTTGAGACAGGCGGCTCCGAGGAGGAGTACGTTTATATGGCAGCCTCTGATCTGGAGGCTCTGACACAGACAGAGGGCAGAGTTGATGTTGCGGAGCTGAGTATCTCAGCATCGGCAGACGAGCTCTCAGAGTATATTGACAAGATAAACAGTAAGGTGCCTGCTATACACGCAAGCTTGGTAAAGCGTGTTACGGCTTCCGAGGCGACAGTCCTCACAAAGCTTCAGGCTCTTGTGCTGCTGGTAACGGTGGTGGTGCTTGCACTGACTATGATCTGCGTGGCAACTACAATGACTGCCGTGGTGGCTGAAAGACGTAAGGAGATAGGTCTGAGGAAGGCTATCGGTGCGTCGGACAAGAGTATCATTCAGGAGTTTATGGGAGAGAGTATGCTTCTCGGACTGCTGGGCGGTGCGGTAGGCTCGGTGCTCGGCTTTGTGTTTGCACAGCAGGTCAGCGTGAGAGTGTTCTCAAGCTCGATCTCGTTCAGACCGCTGCTTGTGCCGATAACTATGATCGCATCTATCGCAGTAACGGGAATTGCAAGCCTTATGCCTATCAGAAGTGCTACGGACATTGACCCTGCACTTGTGCTCAAGGGCGAATAAAGAAGGGAGTCGTAACAATGAGCTTATTGGAACTTAAAAACGTTTATAAGATATACGGAGAGCTGCACGCTCTCGATGATGTGAGCCTTAAAGTCGAGAAGGGCGAGTGGGTGTCCATAATGGGACCCTCGGGCTCGGGTAAGAGTACGATGATGAACATCATCGGCTGTATGGACAAGCCAAGCAGGGGCGAGGTGCTCCTTGACGGAGTGGATATTGCAAAGGAGAGCAAGAAGAACCTCACGAACATAAGGCGTGACAAGATAGGACTTATCTTCCAGCAGTTTCACCTTGTAAATTACCTTACTGCTATTGAGAATGTAATGCTCGCACAGTACTATCACAGCCTGCCCGATGAGAAGGAGGCCCTCGAAGCACTCGAGCGTGTTGGCCTTGCAGACAGGGCAAAGCATCTGCCTTCACAGCTTTCGGGCGGTGAACAGCAGAGAGTGTGCGTAGCAAGAGCACTTATTAATTACCCCGAGATAATTCTGGCTGATGAGCCAACGGGAAACCTTGACGAGAAAAACGAAGAGACTGTAGTTGAGCTCTTCCATAAGCTTCATGATGAGGGCACGACCCTGATAGTCGTTACCCACGACCCCGAGGTCGCTGAGGTGGCACAGAGGACGCTTGTGCTTCGTGACGGAAAGCTCTCGAAGGAGATTGTGAACGAGAACTTCACAGGAAAGATCAGATTTGACGATCAGAACCCGTTTTAAGATATCGGAGGGATAGTATGAAAAAGAATATTGCAGCTTTAATGTCAGCTCTGCTTGCACTGTCGCTTTGTGCCTGCGGAGACAAGAACTACAAGGACGGCACCTACACCGCACGCAGCAGCGAGTACGTGAACGAGGATCAGGGCTCGGATGAGGGCAACGGCTACGGTGAAGTCGAGATAACAATAAAGGACGGAAAGATCTCTGCCTGCACCTTCAAGACCTATGAGATAGACGGAACTCCAAAGGACGGGAACTACGGCAAGGAGGGCGGAGAGATCAAGAACAAGGACTACTATCAGCGGGCTCAGAGGGCTAATGCTGCCTGCGAGAATTACGCAAAGCAGCTTGTAGCCAAAAACAGCATTGATGAGGTCGATGCTGTGACAGGTGCGACTATCAACTTCAATGAGTTCAAGGAGGCTGTGCAGTCGGCTCTGAAATCAGCTGAGGAGTAGTAAAAAGATGTGACTCACATCGGAAAACGGAGAAAGAATGAAACTCATCAGACACATTTTAGTTACCGTAATTTTTCTGACGGCAGCACTGGGCATACCGTTTTCACAGACGGCATATTTCAAAGGTCTCATAAGCGGAGAGACTGATGCTGTAGCTACGGCATCGGTTATTATAGATTCGCCCTCGGGAGAGTATGTGGTTCTCATAAACCGTGACAGGCACCCCGACGAGGAGAGCATGAAGCTTTGGAAGTCGTTTTTCTCGGAGGGAGATATAGATGTGCTTATGCTCTTTGAGGACATAGACTGTATGGTAGCCAAAAGCGATGCTACGGGTATAACTATGGCTCAGAGCTTTCAGTCAAGGCTTGCCGAAAACCAGATGAAGATAGAAGAATGCGACCCTACCTTTATGATATCGAAGGCTGATAACGGCAGATTCGATGTGGTGGTAATGTCATCGGAGCTGGCTGAAAGGCTGGGAGCGGAGTCGGTCGGCAAAAGAGAGCAGACGGTGATGCTGAGGGTAAAGGGTGATTCTGATGAGGAAAGCTAATGCGATAATAACTGCACTGATAATGGTGCTGCTGCTTGTACACATGATACTGGGAGGCTTCCAGCTGGCAGGGCTTTTGCAGGGCGGAAACATCTTAAATGAGGTATCCGCTATGACGATGCTGTTTCTTATCTGTGTGCATACGGTACTGGGAGTGATACTGACGGTAAAGTCGGTGAAGCTTCTGAAAAAGTCGGGAGCTCACTATTTCAAGGAGAACAAGCTCTTCTGGCTCAGACGTATAAGCGGCTTTGCGGTGATGTTCTTTGTGGCGGCTCATGTGCTGATATTCCTTGGCAGGCATACCGAAACGGGTGCCTACAGACTGAGCTTCTTCGGACCCTTGCAGCTTGCTGTGCAGATACTTATGGTGCTTTCTGTAGCACTGCACGTTATCACGAATGTCAGACCTATGATGATCTCGTTCGGGATAAAAAGCTATAAGGATCTCGGAATAGATATAATGCTGATACTGTCCATACTGCTGATGCTGGCAGGTGCGGCATTTGCAGTGTATTATATCAGGTGGCTCTGAGGGGGTGCGGTGAATGAAGGTTATCATTATCGGAGCAGGCCTTGCAGGGCTTTCGGCAGCTATAAGGCTGGCTGAGGAAAATGTGGGCTCGGTGCTGGTGTCACTGCAGCAGTCGGAGAGGGCACAGTCGGTGCTTGCTGAGGGCGGAATAAATGCAGCTCTTGACACTATGGGCGAGGGCGACAATGTTCAGAACCACTACAAGGATACGATGAGGGGCGGAGCAGAGCTTGCCGACCCGAATGCGGTAGAGGGTCTGACAAAAAACGCACCGAGGATAGTCAGGTGGCTTGAAGGCCTCGGAGTGCCATTTAATATGGATAAGGGCGAGCTGGTGCTCAGAAATTTCGGCGGTCAGAAGAAAAAGCGTACCGCTTATGCCAGAAGCAGCACGGGAAAAATAATAATGTCCGCAGTGATTGACGAGGCGAGAAAGTATGAGGCAAAGGGTTTTATCAGAAGGCTGCCTCACCATGAGCTGATAAGGCTTCTGATAAGCAGAGATAAATGCACGGGTGTGCTGATACGAGATGTTTACACAGGAGAGCTGAAAGAGCTCCTCGGGCAGGTCATAGTTTGCAGCGGAGGGCTCAACGGAATGTTCCCCGAAATGACTACCGGCACTACCCAGAACAGCGGAGACTGTGCGGCGGTGCTGTTCTCACAGGGAGTGGTGTTCTCAAATCTTGAAATGATACAGTATCACCCCACGACTATTGCCATTCCTGGCAAGCGCTGCCTTATCTCTGAGGCGGCAAGAGGCGAGGGCGGAAGGCTGTGGATAATGACCAAAGAGGATAAACCCTGGTACTTTATGGAGGAGAAGTATCCTGAGCTTGGGAACCTTATGCCCCGTGATGTGGTCTCGCGGGAGATGTTTTTTGTCCGACGTCAGGAAAACACCGTCGAGGAAGTGTATCTGGATATGACCGAGCTTTCCGATAAGATCTGGAAGGAACGTCTCAGCGACCTGCGTGATGAGATGATCCGATGCACCGGAGATGATCCGACATATACGCCTATACCGGTCCATGAGGGGATACATTACTTTATGGGCGGAATAGATGTTGATGAAAAGCACAGAACGAGCCTTTCGGGGCTTTATGCCGCAGGCGAGTGCTGCTCGCAGTATCACGGTGCGAACAGGCTGGGCGGAAACTCAATGCTTGGGGCTCTCTACGGAGGACAGGTCGCTGCCGAGACTGTGCTTTCGGAAGAAACGGAAGAGGTCACGGAAAGAGCCTTCACAGGTGATGAGCCGTTTACGGAAAAGGCTTCTCCCGAGCTTATAAGAAGGCTCAGAGATATACTTATCTCGGGACTTGGGATAGTGAGAAATGAAACGCTTATAAAGGGGGCACTCTCGGAGCTTGATGAGCTGTCCTCGGAGCGTGAATATAACAGCCGTGAGAGGGCAAGGCTTGACTTTGGAAGGGCTATGCTTATCTCTGCACTGAACAGGCGTGAGAGCAGGGGAGCCCATTACCGTGAGGATCACCCCTCAAAAAGCGAGCGTTACCGCAAGCTTTCTCTTGCATATATGAGAGAAAATGAGCTTGTGACAGAGCTTGGGACTATCCCTGACAGGAGGGAAGACGATGAAGCTGAGACTTGAAATACTCCGAAGAAAGCACGGCGGTGAGCCGTACCGTCAGATGATAGACTTCGAGACAGGTGACGGGAATGCCACGGTCGCAACGGCTCTCAGGCAGATAAACTCGGACAGTACGTTTCGGGATATAAACGGAGAGCCTGTCGGCGAGATAAGGTGGGAGTCAAGCTGCCTGCAAAAAAAGTGCGGAGCCTGTGCTATGGTCATAAACGGCAGACCTATGCTTGCCTGCGATGCAAAGCTGTCCGAGCTTGGAGAGGTCATCACGGTGGAGCCGCTGAGAAAGTTCCCTGTGGTGGAGGATCTGATCGTGGACAGGTCTGCGGTGTTTGAGAGCTTGAAGGAATTGAAGGTCTGGTTTGATGCTCAGACAAAGGCTGACGAGAGAGTTTCGGATACTGCCTATGAAGCGTCACGCTGTTTGCAGTGCGGCTGCTGCCTGGAGGTCTGTCCGAACTTCTGCGTTGATGAGAGCTTTGTAGGAATGTCGGGCGCAGTGCCTATGTCAAGGCTTATTTCGGCTCTGCCGAAGGAGCAGGAAAAGGAGCTTTACAAAACCTACAGAAAGCGTGTGTTTGAGGGCTGCGGAAAGTCGCTGGCGTGCAGGAATATCTGTCCTGCGGGGATAGATATAGACGGTCTGCTGGTGAGCTCAAATGCGGCGGCGGTATGGAAAAGAAAAGCAAGGAAGAACAAAAAGTGAGAAC
Source organism: uncultured Eubacteriales bacterium (assembly GCA_900318545.1). Lineage (GTDB taxonomy): Bacteria > Bacillota > Clostridia > Oscillospirales > Ruminococcaceae > Hominimerdicola. Next base: position 1,116 of record ONLC01000095.1, on the reverse strand, counting down.
GATGCTTCTGCGGAGAGGGGCGGTGCTGCTGCTCTTTCTCGGGGTGCTTGGTTTTGCTGTTACGGTGTGCCTGAGCACAGATAAAACAGCTGAGAGAAAGGCTCTTTACCATTATGAGACAAGGCGTGACCTGAGTGTGTACTTCGGTAATGCCGATATAGTGATAGAGGACATAAGGGCGGCACTCAGACGCCGTCAGGAGAGGATAGTTATCAGCTACAGCTCTCACAGCGACAATATGAAAGACCTCGGTATTATTGCCGATGAGCTTTTTGAGTATGCTCTTTCAGAAACTGCCGAGCCCGATGAGGGCGACTATATGCGGTATCAGATCGGCGGATATGACCTTGACTACAGCTACGAGGAAGCTGACGGAGAATACAGCTACAGGCTTGTGCTTACTCCCGACTACTACAGTGAGCCTGAAGAGGAGCAGAAGGTCGATGAAGCCGTTAGAGATATCATTGAGAGCTTCGGGTTTGACTCTCAGACAGGTGACTATGAGAAGATCAAGGCTGTGTTTGACTGGGTCTGCAAAAATGTGAGGTATGATCCGGTCAAAAGCAGGCTTGGGAGCTCACATTACAAGTCCTCGGCTTACGGAGCGTTGTTTTATAAAAACGCTGTGTGTCAGGGCTACAGTGTGCTGATGTACAGGCTTCTGCGTGAGTGCGGAATAAGCTGCCGTATCGTCACAGGCATTGCCGAAAGAGAGGGCGAGAGCGAGCTTCACGCATGGAATATCGCTGAGCTTGACGGCAGGTACTATAATATTGACGCTTCATGGTGCTCACAGCTTGGGACTGAGGACTACTTTCTGAAGTCCGACGAGGACATGGAGGGTCACACAAAGGATGAAAAATTCCTCACAGAGGAATTCTGTGAGGATTTTCAAATAAGTAAGGTTAGCTATCGCTAATGGAGGAAAGTAAAATGAAAAGAAGTTTGAAAACACTGGTATTCGACATTGTATTGATTATGCTGAGTGCAGGTCTGGCCGTGGGGGTCAAGACGGTTTTCTCAGCCTGCGAAAAAAAGCCCGACGGCACCTGGATGGCTTGCCACTGGGCAGAGCAGGCAGTAATGGCTCTTGGCTGTGCTATGACAGTAATGGCG
>ONLC01000199.1 GCA_900318545.1 uncultured Eubacteriales bacterium | reverse complement strand
GGCGGCTGGCTGAGCCAGTGGGGATTCCACGATTTCGCAGGTTCAGCACATATCCATATGGTCGGCGGTATCGCAGCTCTCGTTGGTGCAGCTATACTCGGCCCCCGTATCGGTAAGTTCACAAAAACTAAGGACGGCGATATCAAGGTCAACGCCATTCCCGGTCATAACCTTACAATAGGAGCTCTCGGATGCTTCATACTCTGGTTTGGCTGGTATGGATTCAACGGTGCAGCTTGTACTTCGGTTGATCAGCTTGGTTCAGTATTCCTTACAACAACAGTTGCTCCTGCAATCGCAACTGTTACTTGTATGATATTCACATGGTTAAAATATGGCAAGCCTGATGTTTCAATGTGTCTTAACGCTTCATTGGCTGGACTTGTTGGTATCACAGCTCCCTGCGATGTTACAGATTGTCTCGGTGCTTCTATCATAGGTATCGTTTCAGGTTTACTTGTTTGCTTCGGTGTTTGGTTCCTTGATTACAAGCTCCACATCGACGATCCTGTTGGTGCAGTAGCAGTCCACATGATGAACGGTATCTGGGGCACTATAGCAGTTGGTCTCTTTGCAAATCCTGATGTTCCCGGTTATTCACTTGCTGACCAGAACGGTAATCAGCTCGCAGGTCTCTTCTACGGTGGCGGCTTCGGACTTCTTGGCAGACAGCTCACAGGATTCGCAGCTATCGCAGTATTCACAGCTATTTCAATGGTAATAGTATTCTATGCTATTAAAAAGACTATCGGTCTCCGTGCCTCAGAACAGGAGGAGATCATTGGTCTTGATGTTACAGAGCACGGTCTTATATCCTCTTATGCAGACTTTGCACCTGCTCTTACAGATGCCGGAATGTATGGTTATACAAAAGATGACGCAAAGAGTGTTAAAAAAGTCGGAACTCCTGACACACCTGCTGTTCCAGTTGACAAGGCCGTTGAAGTTGAGAATTATTCAGTTCCTTCACTTGACGGCGCAGCAAAGCTCACAAACATTGTAGTTGTGTTCAAACAGCAGAAATTACAGCAGTTTATTGAGGCTATGGAAGCTATCGATGTAAAGGGTATCACAGTTACCAACGTAATGGGCTGTGGTATGCAGAACGGACAGGTTAACTATTATCGTGGCACAACAGTTGAAATGAATCTGCTTCCTAAGGTCAAAGCTGAGATAGCAGTCTGTGCAGTACCTGTTGAAAAGGTAATTGCAGCGGCTAAGGCAGCTCTCTATACAGGTAATTACGGTGATGGAAAGATGTTCATTTATGACATCGAGAACGTCATAAAGATCCGTACAGGCGAGGAAGGCTACAATGCACTTCACGATTCGGCTGAGTGGGAAAATGCATAAAACGACAAGGTAACTGCGAGTGACAGTTCGCTCGCAGTCTGCCTTACATAATATGATCAAGAGGTAATTACAATGGAAAAGATCACAGATTATTATGGTTCAATGGTATTCGATGACAGAATAATGAAAGCAACACTTTCAGATAAAGTATACAGATCACTGAAAAGGACTATTGACAAGGGAACTCCACTTGATATATCCGTTGCCAATGCAGTAGCTGCAGCCATGAAGGAATGGGCGGTAGAAAAGGGCGCCACACACTACACACACTGGTTCCAGCCTCTGACAGGACTGACAGCAGAGAAGCACGACAGCTTCATTTCCCCTGCTCCTGATGGCAGAGTTATTATGGAATTCTCAGGCAAGGAGCTTGTCAAGGGTGAACCTGATGCTTCTTCGTTCCCATCGGGAGGGCTTCGTGCCACATTTGAAGCCCGCGGCTACACAGCTTGGGATCCGACTTCATATGCATTCATCAAGGATGGCACACTCTACATTCCTACAGCATTCTGCTCATACACAGGTGAAGCACTTGATAAGAAGGTGCCGCTTCTCCGATCTATGGAGGCTATCAATAAGCAGGCACTGCGTATCTTAAAACTTTTCGGAAACACAAGTGTTAAAAGCGTAAAGACCTCTGTTGGTCCCGAACAGGAATACTTCCTTGTTGACCGTGATATGTGGAAGCAGAGAAAGGATCTCATTATGACGGGACGCACTCTCTTCGGCGCTATGCCTCCGAAGGGACAGGAAATGGACGATCACTACTTCGGTTCTATCAAGCCGAGAGTTGCCGAGTATATGGCTGACCTTGACCGTGAACTCTGGAAGCTTGGCATCCTTGCTAAGACCAAACACAATGAAGTAGCTCCTGCACAGCATGAACTTGCGCCTATCTATGATACTACAAATATCGCTGCCGACCACAACCAGCTTACAATGGAGGTAATGCAGAAAGTTGCTCTCCGTCACGGACTTGTTTGTCTGCTCCACGAAAAGCCTTTTGCTGGCGTGAACGGTTCCGGCAAGCACAACAACTGGTCTATCTCCACAGATCAGGGTGAGAATCTTCTCTCCCCAGGCGAGACACCTGCTGAAAATGCACAGTTCCTGCTGTTCCTCGCAGCAATTATCAAGGCTGTTGACGATTATCAGGACCTGCTGAGACTTTCCGTAGCAACCGCAGGCAACGATCACCGTCTCGGTGCAAACGAAGCTCCGCCTGCTGTAATATCCATATTCCTCGGTGACGAGCTGACAGCAGTTCTTGACGCTATTGAAAAGGACGTTCCGTACGGCGGCACAGCTAAGGAGAAGATGAAGCTCGGCGTTGATGTTCTCCCTCAGTTCAGCAAGGACACTACTGACCGCAACCGTACTTCGCCTTTTGCATTTACCGGAAACAAGTTTGAATTCCGTATGCTTGGCTCATCCAACAGCATCTCCTGTGCTAACATCCACCTCAATGCTGCTGTTGCTGAGGTGCTGATGCAGTTTGCTGACAAGCTTGAAAAGGCAAAGGACTTCAACAAGGCGCTCCATGACCTTATCCGCAAGACTATCAAGGATCACAAGCGTATCATCTTCAACGGAAACGGCTATGACGATGCATGGATAGCCGAGGCCGAAAAGCGCGGACTTATGAACCTTAAGACTACAGCTGACGCAATGCCGCATATCTGCGACAAGAAGAATGTGGAAATGCTCACATCTCATGGTATATTCACAGAGGCTGAGATATTCTCACGCCGTGATATAATGCTCGAAAACTATGTAAAGACTGTCAACATTGAAGCTACAACAATGGTGGATATGGCTCGTAAGGAGATAATCCCTGCTGTTGCCAAGTTTGCTGCTGATACTGCTTCTGCTGTCTCTGTTAAAAAGAGCGTATCCAAGGCTGCATGCAAGTACGAGACAAAGCTTGTCACCGAACTCTCAGAGCTTATAGACGAAATGGACACTGCCACAACAGAACTCGAAACTGCGATTGCCGAATTCAAGGGTATCGATGAGATAATAAAGGCTTCTGAGTTTGTTCGCGACACAATGCTGCCGGCTATGGATAAGCTCCGCAGTGCAGCTGACAAGGCTGAGACAGTAACGTCCGAGACCTACTGGCCGTTCCCTGCGTACGATAAGCTCCTTTTTGGAGTATAATCATTTAACAACCTGAGAAAGTCTTTTTATAGATATCTCCTTAAAATACAGCATAAACTACAGAGCCAACAGCATTTAGCTGTTGGTTTTGTAGTTTTCGGGTAATACCATTGTTATATCTTAATCAATTTCTGATACTCCTCCATCTCCAGTTCGCCGTCGGCAGCCTTCTGCCGCAGCTCAATAGCGTAGTCGCCCCACTCAGCGAACTGTGACTTGCTCATTTTCTTTTTCATATAGCGAGCGTAGTGCTGCTTGTATGCGCGGTTGTATATTTCCCAAACAGGATCACTCTTTATCTTCTCCTTGAAGTTATGGCTCATTGCATTGTCACGACAGGTCTTTGGAGGATTACTGCTGACCAGTCGCTTGCAGTAGTGTGAAAACGTTGTATGCTTCATGATAAACCACCGACCACAGTTGCGGCACTTGACAGGCATGAACTTCTCCTCAATGCACTTGAACAATTCAAAATACAGAAAGGCTCCCAGCGATGTGAAACGATAGGTCTCACAGAGTATGGGACCTTTTTTCGTTTCGATAACCGTATGGCCCATGCACATACTGCCGCTGGACTCTAAATTAAGATATGAGTTGCTGAGATTATGCGTTGCGGTAAACTTCTGAAATACTTCGATGACTTTTTCGGTTGAAGGATAGTTGTTGTGGTCGCAGAGTTCGTCTGCGAATGGCATAAAAACATTTTTTACTCGCAGCAGGTCTGCAACAAATGTTTCAAACTCATCAGCTATCCTTCTGAT
>ONLC01000205.1 GCA_900318545.1 uncultured Eubacteriales bacterium | reverse complement strand
GGCAGAGCCCTAAACAGAGCACGAGACAGAGTCTCGTTCGGAGCGGAGCTCCGACAAAGGGCGTGCAGAAAGAGTGGTACGTCCAACAATAGAGAAGCACGAACGGACGAGGGGGCGAGCTCCGACACCTGCACGCCCCTGACGAAACAGGGAGCGAAAGCGAACGCTTTTCGTCAGTCGGAAGTGGGGAGCACTTCCGACGACCACTCAGCAGTTAAGCATAGCGGCACGTACAAAGAATAGTAGTAAACTATTAGTATAGTTAGTCGCCCAGCCTAGGGGGCTTTCCGGTCGCCCCCTAGGAACCCCTTCGGGTGAACACTTGATTTGTTTAGCACAGTGGCACGTACATAATACTGTTGTAAGCTATAGCATAGTGCATCGCACTGGCTGAGGGGCTTTCCGATCGCCCCTCAGACTCCCTTCGGGTGACCACTTGATTTGTTTAGCATAGCGGCACGTACAAAATATAGCAAGATATTAATAGTATGGTCGGTCGCCTTGCCTAGGGGGCTTTCCCGGCTTGCTGTGCAAGGCAGTGCCCCTTAGAACCCCTTCGGGCGTGAAACACTTAAAGGCTGTTTAGCACAGCAATACTGTCGTTTACAGAATATTTACATTTCAGGCTGCAACAAAACAGAAAGAAAAACACACTTATATAATGACGAACGCCAAAGCTCTGTGACGAAGCTTCTGAGCTGCACCCCCCAATTTAGTCAGCATACAACTGAAAGAGCAGCGAGGGGGCTCGGAGCAGAGCAGGCGAGAAGTCATCGGGGGGTGAGATCGTGGACAGACTGAGCAGAAAAAAGCTCATCGAAAGGGCTGTGTCGGGAGATACCGAAGCGTTTTCAAAGCTCTATGAGCAGATATATAAGCAGCTTTATTATTACGCTCTTGCGAACCTCCGCAATACGGAGGACGCTGCCGATGCCGTTCAGGACGCTGTGCTTGACGGCTTTGCAGGCATAAAAACGCTCAGAGACTGGAGAGCCTTCGACAGCTGGCTGTTTGCGATACTCGTCGCCAAAATAAAACAGAAGCAAAAAGAAAACGCAGAAAGGCTCGCCTGCCGTGACAGCGTTCAGAACATTGATGCCGTCATCAAGGATACCCATGAGTATGAACGCTGCGAGATAGTCGAGGAATTTGCAGGCCTTAAAGAAGAGGAAAGGCTTTGCCTGACACTGTCTCTCATAGCAGGCTGCAGGCCGAAGCAGATCTCCGAAATAACGGGGATAAACCAATCAACAGTCAGGAGCCATATTTCCAGGGGGAAGAAAAAGCTCCGAAAAGGACTTTCAGAGTGAGGAGGTGATACGATGAAAATGAACTCAGGATATATCAGCAAGATGGAAGAGAATAACAAGGTGCCCGATAAGCTTCTGCCGCAGCGGATAAAGGATATGCTCGATCAGCAGGCCTTGCCCGGCCCCGTGATAGAGGACGTCCCGAAGGAAGAAATAAAGCTGAGCAGAGGTGCTTCGCCTGTTCTTGGTTTTGCAGCGTTTGCCGCAGTAATCGCCCTGCTGATCGGAGGGTTTGCGTTTGTAAGCTATAAGGGCTTGCTGACAGAAACCACACCGGCCACGCATAAGACAAATGCAGCAGATTCCAAGGGGCTAAGCGGAGTGAGAGGCACAACCTACAAGGGTCTGTACGACTCGCTCAGAAAGAACAAAATCAATAAGGAAAACACAACAGTTCAAACGGATTATATATATTCAAAAATGATAGACAGTCCTAACGGCATGGACTATAATCTCGCCGCCTACGCAGAAGCTCTCAAAACAAACCAGATAAGAAACCGTGATTACGGCTTCGATAACGTGAGAGCCTTCGCAAGCGGAAATGACATAACAGTCAGCGATCACGTAAGCAGCTATACCACAGAGCTTGAATACGGTGATTATCTCTTCAGAGCGTCAGCTGACTCGGACACAGAGCCGCCCAAGCTCTCTGTCTATAAGCTGGACGCAGGAAATGCCGAGGAGCTTGATATAGACTTCTTCTCAGACACAGTGCTTATGACTCAGCTCATAGACAAGTCGCTGTGTGAGGTCTTTGAATACGATCCTGTTCCTATGGTCGCAGATCTCAGCATATCAGGAAACAGGCTTACAGTCTTCTTTGATTACAATTTACCCGCAAAGAAGAACGATGAGACATATTTTCTTGACGGCTGCGGATTTGCCGTCTATGATATATCCGATATGGAGAATGTCAGGCTCATATCAGAGTATGAGCAGCCGGGAACTCTCATCGGAATAAAAGAGATGAACGGCAGCCTTTTCATCGTATCACAGTACACTCAGTGTTCAAGTATGATCGGAAAAGAGGAAGAATATTCAGAGGACAGCACGGACTGGATACCGTGCAGATATATGAACGGTCAGAAGGAGCTCTGGCCCGAGCAGGATATGTACCTCATCGCAGGAAATAAAATACCCTCGATGACGCTTATATCCTCATTCGATATTGATAACAGCGAGCTTATCTCAGCAAAGCTTTTTCAGGGAGAGCAGAAGGGGCTGCTTATGGGAGAGCAGAGTATATGGCTCATAGGCAGGCACCACAACTATGATGAAAATGACAAAAAGGAGCTTGTGATAAGGCTTTCCGCTGAGGAAGGCGAGCTCAAGGTCGAGAAGAGCGACAGAGTGGACATCGGAAAGGGAGAGGCATTCCGTGTTGTAGCTGAGGAATATAACGGCAAGCTTACTCTCGGCTGGGCTGAGGAAGAAACCGACAGCGAGGGGAACCCTACAGGACCCGTAAACGATATGGTAAACTATAAGCTCTGTGCGGCGCAGTATGACGAAAACCTTGAATACGTCGGCAGCATGAAGAGGGATATAGGCACTCTGAGCGTTCTCAGGAGCTTATTCGTTACCGTATATCACGGCAGAGTTGACTGCTACACCTCGCCCTTCTATGACCTTGACGAGAGCAGCGGCATAGATCCGGAGGAGCTTTCTCCGCTGGCTTATGTGTGCTCGATAGCCGCAGGCAAGCAGTGTACAGCGGTAGACCTCGACTGGGATATATTTGTATCACCTGATGACACAATGATTAGCAGCACCATGTACCTTTCCGAGAGCTGGGACGGCAGCACGGACTGGGAGAGCGACACACGCTACAATGAAACTACAAAGCTATATCTGAAAGCGGCAGACCTGTCGAAGTATGAAGCGATAGCCGTGAATGACTCTGAATCGGGCTGTGAGTACAATGCGGTAAAGCCGTATCAGTGCGGTGAACTGGAGCTGGCATCTGTAGTTAACCGCTGGAGCGAAGAAGGTATAGCTGATCGGACAAAGCCCATGATCCACATTAATATGGAGCGTCTTCTCACTGATGGGTGCACATATACAGCAGCGATCCTGCTCGATCAGGAGGAAAGCTACATGGCAGCCGATACAAACGTTGACACAGTAGAGGTCGACAAGGCGAAGCTTATAACAGTCAGGTATGATCTGCTGACAGGAAAGCTCATTAAAACAGGGGAGTACGAATGGATAGAGAACATAATGCGAGGCTCTTACCCTATTGACATTTACCCCTACGACCGCCCCATGCCCGACCTCCCGGAGGGCATTCTCGAAGCTGAACGCTATCAGGTCAAGGATACCTTTATAAAAGGCGGCTATGTTTATCTGTTCACCACAGCAGGCGTTAAGTCGTATCCGCTTGGTTGATATGAATGAGCGGTCATCCGAAGGGAGTCTGAGGAGCACTGCCTTGCACAGTAAGCCTGGGAAAGCCCCCTAGGTTGGGCGACCGACTATACTATTAATATCTTGCCATATTTTGTACGTGCCGCTGTGCCAAACTGCCGAGAATGCTCACCAACCTAGATTGAATGTTTCACCCGAAGGGGTTCCTAGGGGGCGATCGGAAAGCCCCTCAGCCAGTGCGATGCACTATGCTATAGCTTACAACAAAATTATGTACGTGCCGCTGTGCTAAACTGCTGAGTGGTCGTCGGAAGTGCTCCCCACTTCCGACTGACGAAAAGCGTTCGCTTCGCTCTCTGTTTCGTCAGGGGCGTGCAGGTGTCGGAGCTCGCTCCCCTCTCCGTTC
>ONLC01000201.1 GCA_900318545.1 uncultured Eubacteriales bacterium | reverse complement strand
GACCTTTCCGATCACACTTGCGCCCTTCTTCGCAGCTTGCCCTGCTGCCTTGCCTGTTTTCTTTGCCTTGACTATCTGTTTAGCTCTGTGCTTTTGAATAAGCTTTTCTCTTATCCTCTGCACATCTCGCCCCACAGCCTTCGGTGTTTCCTTGAAAGACCGTGCAGTCTTTATACCGCCTTTCACAGTATTCCTGACCGCTTTTCGAGTGTTATCAACATAACGCAAATCCGTAAGTCCTTGCTTTATAGCCTCTGTTCCGGTATCGGTGGTGGTAGTCTTATCTACCCTTGTCCTCAGCAGAGAATGACCTGCTTCCTTAACAGCACCGGTTGTTGCATTTTTTGCAACAGTTGCCATTTTGCCCACATCTTTTACCGAGCCGACAGATACCCCTCTGTTCACAGCAGTCTGTATTCTGCCAACCTTATTCCGAGTACCACCCACAGCGGTGCGTATAACACCACCTGTCTGCATAACGCCCTGTGCAGCATTTACTGAGCTTTGTACTGTAGTTATGTTGTTCGGGCTTTCTTCATTACCATTAGCGGCAGTATATTTCCGCCTTGAAAGAGTAAACTTACGACTTTTGAAATAGTCCTTTCGCCGCTTGATATCGTGAAGCTGCCTTATTCGTTCCTCTCGGTTGACGTTTGGATTCTTAAGCACCACATCTTTACCGCCCCAGGTGGTCTGAATACTCCCCTTTTTGACCGACTTTATATGATACTTATTCCGAACACCGACTGCACTTTTTTGTGTTTCAAGCCCCTCACGCTCTATATTCGTCTGAGGTGCATCTCTTGCCCTTTTAGTCTCTATCTGTATTCAGATCACTCCTTCTTGTGCTCGTTCTCGGCTATCTCAGATAATTTTGTTGTCATTAAGTCATAGAGCTCATTATGCGGAAATTTGTCTCTGAATGGTATTATAGAACCACCGCAGCAGATAAGCCCCTGTCCGCTGTCGCTGTTGGTAACATAGGACAGCAGATTGTCCGAGATATTCAGTATCCTTGCAAGCTGCTCTCTGTCGCTTGTTGCCTGATTGAGCATCATAACAAAGTCTGTATTTGAAAGCATTGACCTTGCTGTTTCTGACTTCAACAAGTCCTCCACATTCTGCGTTATACCCGTAGGAATACCGCCCCATTTTCTCGCACGTTTATATAGCTCATAGAGGAAGTTTGCTGAATACTCATTTGCAAAAAGAAGATAGATCTCGTCGAGGTATATCCACGTTCTCTTGCCCTGCGCTCTGTTGACGGTTATTCTGTTCCAAACGTAATCAAGCACTATCAGCATACCCAGCGTTTTCAGCTGCTTGCCCAAGTCCTTTATATCGTAAGCAACAACACGATTCTTAACGTCAACATTTGTATGGTGAGCAAACACATTCAGATTGCCCTTGATGTAAAGCTCAAAGGAAAGCGCCAGACCCTTAGCTTCCTTTTCGGGCTGCGCCTTGATGTTCTCATAGAACTCCATAAGCGTCGGCAGCTTGTCGGGATCGTACTTTATGAGGTACTCACCGTAGGTCATTGTCAGACAACGGTCTATAATAGCTTTCTCCTTTGCCGTAAGCCCCTGCTTGCCGATAAGACATTCACAGAACGAAAGAATAAAGTCGGATTTCATAACAAGAGGGCTTTCATCATCGGAATAATCCTTACTCATATCCAGCGGATTGATGTAGTTCGTACTGCCCGGAGAAACAAATATCGTTTCACCGCCAAGAGCAGCCACAAGGTTTGTGTACTCACGCTCAGGGTCGATGATGATTATATCGTCATCGGTCGCCAAGAACACATTGAGCATTTCTCTCTTTGCCGAGAATGATTTACCAGAACCGGGAGAGCCTAAGATAAATCCGTTAGGATTTTTAAGCTGCAAGCGGTCAAAGAGTATCATATTATTCGACAAGGCATTCAAGCCGTAATATTTGCCGTTTTTGTGATTTATCTCCTTGCCGCTGAACGGCATCAGCACTGCTGTGCTTTCAGTCGTAAGCGTCCTTCTGATCTTCAAGGTACAGTTACCAAGAGGAAGAACCGATTGCAGCCCCTTTTCCTGCTGAAATTTTAGTGTACTCAGCGAGCAGATATGCTTTCGTACCACAGCTTCAATAGCTTCGGTGTTGCTTTCAAGCTCCTCAATATCCTTCGCTGTCACCATGATTATGATGTTATCAAGAAACATTTTCTGATTCTTGCTTCTCAGATCATCAAGCAGCTCCTCTGCTTCAATCAGCGAGTGCTTCAAGTCCTCGTTGATGACATCCGAGGTGTAGCCTGACTGTATCGCCTTTTTCTCGGCTTGCAGCTTATTTGCCCTCATTGATGTGAGCTGATGATTTACGATCTTCAAAGCCTTATACGGATCAACCGGAGCTATATTCACACTTATCATCACATCAAGATTGGTGTTTGCAATATCCGTAAGCATATTGTCTTTAAGGCTTGCGGGCATATCCTTAATGAACATTGTCCTTGCATACTTATCGCCCCACATAAAGTAGTCCTTTTTGAACTCCAAGTAATCGGGGCAGCAGTAGGCACGCTCTGCTTGCCGCTTGAAATGCTTGTCTGTAAGCTGCGGTATCTCCTCATCAACGCTACGGAAAATATCCTTTAGCAGAACTATCCTCTCATTGGAGGTCAGCGGTTTAATTGCCGAGCCTATCTTCTTGAAAGCGTTTAGCAGTTCAAGGTCTATGGTGTTGAACTTGGTCTGAGCATTTTCCAGATCAGCAGCCTGCAAGGTGACGGTAATATATTTATTTCTGATGATACCGTTCTGCCCCTGCTCCATCTTCTCAATAAGCATTTCATTGTATGCGTCACGGTATTTGTCAAAGCCGTCGTCCTTGTGACCAATAAGCACCATACGCTCAAAGTCAGCCTTGTTGACACGGTTGTTGTGAACAGTAAGCTGAATATCTGCATTGGTGTCAAAGCTATTGAGCACCGAGCAATAGCCCAAGAAAATGCTCTCCTGTTCGTCCTGCCTTGCTATCTGGTAGTTGATGTCCTCAAACTTGTAGGTCTTTGAAAACTTGTTGTCATCGACCTTGAATATGTAGTCATCGCACACCCTCTGATAAGGCAGGGTCTTCTGCACAGTTCTCGGAGCAGGACGCTTTTTCTTCAGCTTTCTCTCCTTCGGCTTTTTCTTATTTTCCTCCTTGATCCTTATATCATCACGCTCTTTTGCAGTAAGTGCAGACAGGTCCTCTTTCGCTGTTTTCTTCTTGCCCTTCATTTTCATCATAATGACCGCTGCTGCGATCACCACTCCGAAGGCTCCTGCAAGAAATGTAAATGCCTGTGCCTGCTTTGCGTTCAGAGATATAACGGGCTGCTCTGCAACAGAAGATACAGTTTCGCTATCTTCCGAAGAACTGTCCTCTACCCCTGCCTCCGATGAAACTGTACCGGATTTTTCTTCTTCCGACGAGTATCCGCCCTCATTTGGTGCAGTTTCGATATGACCGGAATACGAGGTCTGCGGATAAACTGTTGTTTGCGATACTCCGGTCTGTGCATAACTTTCATCTCCCTCATATATCATCTCGGTGACGCTCTGTTCAGATGTATATGTTGGCGCAGAAGTTGTCACCGTTGTTGCTTTTGTGGTCGTCGTTTTTGGCGGAGCTGTTTTTGCGACCGATGTTGTAGTTGTCTTTTTAGTAGTGGTCGCTTTAGTTGTCTCTACCTTTGAACTGTCATTAGATTTAGGAATCTCTATCGCCCCCTCAATATCCTGCTCTTCTTGAAGCGTTTTCCTTTAGCCGCATATTCTTCTGTAAGCTCCTCCAGCAGATACCCATTTCTAAGCTCCATAAACGGCGGCTCATAGGAATAGACCCGCTTCTGCGGATAAACATAGAAATGTATCACTTCAAGAGCAAACTGCTCGAAAGCCATATCGTTATATCTGAAAAAGCCTGTCAGCATAAGCGGAACAGCTATGAAAACAACTATCCAGGAAATAGCCTCCTGCGGCAGAAAGTGGTGTCCCCAAATATACAGAGGTACACAGATCAGCAGGGCGATACCTGCACATATACACTGCCGCAGGGTAAGCCCGAAGAACAGCTTTTCCCTGTAATTCTTTATCTCTTTAGGTATGCGAATTTCTATCATATCCGTACACCTCATTGAAATAGTCTGTCAGCCTGACAAGTCCGTAGGCGGTATATCCGATACCTGCCAC
>ONLC01000202.1 GCA_900318545.1 uncultured Eubacteriales bacterium | reverse complement strand
ACCCCTCAGAGAGGACGGTAAGATAGTCGGCTACTTGGGCATTTTCTTCGACAAGGTCGATATTCAGATCCTTGCCGAAAAATGCGACTACCGTGAGCTTATAAGCGGTATGCGCAGGGAAATGGTTCGTGAGCTCGCTATGTGCGTCGGCATGACTGAGATCGCTCTCGGTGATTATGCTTATGATGCTCTGAAAATGAAGCAGCTCCACGATTACATTCTGTTCCGTCTTAAACGCAGCTATGCTGTAGGTATAAACTTTGAGGAGCTGTCCTCGTACCTTGTCGGAGTGCGTCGTGACACAATAGTGAACATCAGCGTGATACTGGAGGACCTCTGCAAGGTAATCAGACCAATTTTCTTAAAGCATTACTGCAGGCTGACCTTTAAGATCACTCCCGATATCTATGTTGTCACAAGACGCAAGCATTTCCTTCTGGCGGCCATTAACCTTATAACCAATGCCTACCGCTACAATAACAAGAAAAAGGGCAGAGAGGTCGCTGTTACGCTCTCCTTCAACAAGGAGCGTGAGCCTGTCCTCAACGTTCGTGACAACGGCATAGGCCTTGACAGCGACATCTACCATAAAGCAATAGTGCCCTTCGGCCTTCATGACCCTGAGAAAGACCATGAAAGCTTAGGGCTTGCTGTAGTGTATATGTTTGCGAAGTCAGTAGGCGGCAGACTCGCCCACAGACTCAAGTCTGACGGCGGTACAATAATGAACCTCATTATGACCGAGGCCTCCACAGGTGATTACCTTCTCACGAGAGAGCAGTTCAGGCCTATCACTGACAAAAACGATTATGCCTACAAGCTGCTTTCGCAGGTCATCGACTTTGACATTGAATAAGCAGGTCCTGCCGGACGGGCAGTCCTGCCGGACGGGCAATACGCGTCATACTTTTGCTTTGTCTTTTTCTGCCCTGACCGCAGAGCAGAATAGTGCATAATTTGATATATCGACAGACTATAAAACCGCCGAAGCATTTTACTTCGGCGGTCTGTTTTACGGCAGTGAATTAAGCTTTTTCTGCAGCTCTATCATGTGGTTACGGCACGAGGTTATCTCCCCCGTGTACTTGTTGAACCATTCAACGTCGTTTTCATTAGGCTCCTCCTGCAGAAGGATCGCCTGAACGAGTGCCGACTGAGATCTGGAACGCTTTCTCTCTATCTCCTGAATAGTCTGCATACAAAGCTTAATTTCCTTTTTAAGTTTTCTCTTCTCACTCATGACTTTACCCTCCTGTAATTAAGTACCCTTTTTATTGAGCGACTCAATAAGCTTGAACGCCTTATCGTACCCCTTGTCGAGGTCCTGGGAAATGTCCTTGATGATATCTCTGAGCTCATCAAGTCTGGCTCTCATCTGATCAGGATATTTTATAAGAGCCGTATTGATCTGATTTATGGCCTTTTGCTCCTCCGTGAAATCATTTATCAGAAAAGCGAATGAATTAACGCTGCTCATATCACTGACGAGCCTTACATACCTCATATCCTTGTCGCCCTCGCTGTCAAGGTAGGAATCAAGGTCCTCCTTAACGTGTGCGAGATTTATCTTATATTGGCTCCGATATGTTTCCTGAACTCGCCTTGTCTCGTCCACATACAGCCCTATGAACACCAGAAGTGCGATCAGCGTGATTATCGAAATGATTATCGCACTAATCATTCTCCTTTTCATTATTCGTTCTTGGTTCATCTATTTTCTCCTTATCGGCTCCCGAGGCTTCCTCAGCGAGCCTTTGCTTTTCTTTCTCTATCGCCTCACGGATAAGCTCCTGCTTTCTCTGCTCATACTCTTCATCGTTCTCCTGTTTCACCTGAACGCTCAGCTTCAGCACAGTTTTAGCCTCATACAAAGCTATCAGCGTAAGCGGCAGTATAACAAACAGAGCAATCAGCTTTTTCATATCCGCAAATGAGTTCACCCACTTGAAAAACCTTGTCTTTCCCGAGTATTTCCCGACTATCTGCTCAGCTCTCACCGGCAGACTGTCAGCCATCGGGTTCGCATCACCCATAGTGATGAAGCTGCCGTCAGTATTTACCTTTACTATCCTGTGAGTTACCAGCTCGCCCTTAATGCCGCTCTCCTCAGAGTAGAAGGAGATAACATCGTCCTTTTGCAGCTTATTTACATCGGTTTTCTTGACCAGAATGTAGTCCCCAACGTGCAGCGAGGGCTCCATGCTGCCTGTAGTAACTCTGAGCACGTAATTCCCGAATATGCTTACTGCTTTTCCGTGATGTGCATTTATCATAATGTAGGCTGTAAAGGCGGTTATAAGCACCAGCACAGCAACCAGAACGCTGTTTGCGATCTTAGACAAAAGGCTTCGGGGCTTTTTCTCCTCGCTGTCTTCCTCAGAGGTCTTGTCTTCGCTCTCAGTCTTGTCCTCATCGGGAGAAGCGCTTTCCTCGCTCTCCTCCGCAGAGGTATTCTCCTCGCTGTCCTCGGGTAATTCCTCGGTCTTTTCTAAGTTCTCCTCTGCCTCGGAGGTCTCGGCTTCCTCGGCAGGGGAGTCATTTGTTTGTGTTTCAGCAGTTTCGTCTGCAAGGCTATCCGCAGTCTTAATCTCTTCAAGCTCATTCAAGACTGTGTTCAACCTCCTTGCTTGTTCATCTCTTCGAGCTGCTGTTCTTTCATTTTCTTCTTATCTTCAAAGTACCGCTTAATTTTCTCAATTCGACCAACGTGGTACTCCTTGTACAGACGCTTCATTTCCTTGTCGATCTCAAGCTGAGCCTCTGGAGTTCTGTTAGGCGGAGTATACTTCGGAAGCGGCTGGCTCTTACGCTGCTTTTTCTTCTTGCGTTTGAACTTGATATCGCCTATCCAGCGCATAAACCGATACTTGAACGTACCGCCGTACTTCTTGTAGTAAACCTCCATCTCGTTTCTCTTCTGCTGAGCGAGCTCCTTTTCAGCCTTTTCAGCTTCAAGTCTTGCTCTCTTAGCCTTGAGATCGGGATCGTCCGTATCCTTAGGTATGATATTGAAGAAGTGTGCAAGTATATATCTTATGAAGCGAGGTATCGCATAGATAGGATTTTTGGAGTACTGCTTTCTGATAACGTGGAACGGCTTGTTCTCAAAGTACTGTCTTTCCTGTTTGAGCCTTTCCGCACGCTCTCTTTCTTTTCTCTCCTTCTCCTTTTTCTGCTGCTCGAGCTTCATTCTCGCAGCTACCTCACGAGGATCCTCGAACTCGGCTTCTTCCTCGCCTTCGTTCTCTTCCTCGATAGCCGCCTTAGCCTCTTCGATCTCCTCTTCGGTCAGATCCTCGAGAGCCTTCTTTTTCAGCTCTTCCTCGTCCTCTTCCTTGACCTCTACGCCCTCAGCATCACCGAGCTCATTAGCGATCTTGGACTTATTCTCCTCAATACGTCTGCGTTCCTCAGCCTGACGCTCTTCTTCCTCACGTCTGAGCCTTTTCTCTTCCTCACGCTTACGCATCTCCTCGAGCCTTGCCAGTCGCTCCTGCTCCTGACGCTCTCGTTCTCTTTCCTCGGCCTCTTGCTCACGCCGCTTTTGCTCGAGCATTTCCTGAAGCCGCTTTTCCTCTTCTTCCTTTTCCCTCTGTATTCGTTCGAGCTCGGCACGCCTTGCCTCTTCAATACGTCTTTGCTCTTCCTGACGTGCAAGCTCCTCCTGCCTGAGCCTTTCAGCCTCTTCGGCAGCCTTCTGACGTTCAATTCTTTCAGCCTCACGTGCAGCGAGGTAGTTTCGTTCTATCTCAATACATTTGCTTATCTCATCAAACATTCCGCTGACGTCTTTAGGGAAGCTCCTTTTAAGCTTAACCTCGCCGTCAGAGCCTATAAAGCCGGGCACTGCATCAGCGATAACTCCGTAGTCGGAAGCAAGCTCCTTCTCAAAGCGTTTCATAAACTTTGGCTGAAGCTTTTTCTGTTTCAGGGTCTTTAGCTCGGTAAAGCTGTCGTCACGCCCCTGTTCGGTGTAGTTCCTGAACAGCAGGAGATTAAGTGCCACCACCTTGTAGAAGTCCGCAACATAGCTGTCATCGGGTCTTACGGCGGTGTTCTCGACATTGATCTCATAACCTACCTTGTCGTAGCTCTCAATATACTGCCACAATGCCAGACAGGCTTTAAGGTCAACGTTTTTCATAATAGCGTTCGTCCTCATAACAGGGGGACGTATATATGTATTTCCAAGT
>ONLC01000229.1 GCA_900318545.1 uncultured Eubacteriales bacterium | reverse complement strand
TTTGGCGGCACCCGGGAATTTTAACAGAGCAAAGAATTTTAATCAGGTGGATATAGGCGATAAGAAAGGCATAATATGGGCTTGTACGCATAATTTATCAGACGTGCTGAATAACTACGGTTGGATGATACTGATAATGGGCGCATTGTGGGTGTTTTTCAGGCAAATGCTGAAAAGGGACGAAATCAGGATGCTCTCATATGCGGCAGGCGGTCTTGTTGGTAGTGTTGCCTATGGGCTAAGCGGTATCAAAGATTACAGAGTTCTTTTTTATCCGATGTCTATGCTGTTTGTGTCATTTGTGATCTGTGCAGTGAAGCTTTATGAATGTATTACTGCAGATCACGATGGTATAATAAAAGATTATTACGGTAAAATTAAAGAATACTTATCAAAGCATTGGCTCAGGGATTGCGGAGCGTATGCGCTGTTAGTATATGTCTTTTTTATACTGAGAGGAACACACCAGTTTGTGATAAATACTTTGTCGTTTGGCTTTGCGTTCCTTTGGGTATTTTTATATTCAAGAAAGGTCGGAGGCTTTGGGAAAATAGAGCTCAAGGGTCTGTGTGATTATTTATACAAAAAGGTATGGTTTATAATGCTGGGAGCACAGATCATACCCTGGATATATTATGTCATTATGGGTAAAGACAGCTTAGACGGCGCTCTGCATTATTTGGTAGTGGCTGTTAAGGTATGTGCAGTGATGCTTATAGTGTGGCTGATAAAGTGGAGCGTTGACAGTAATAAGCTTGAAAAGCCTAAAAATAAAAGGCTGCTTGATCTGTACAAAAGATATGGTCCGAAGGCCTTAAAAAAGAGATTTGCCGACTCACCGGCAAGGCTGACAGCAATTGCGATCAAATGTGTTATGATATTTGTGTCAGTCCTAATGACATTTCATTTGGCAGATAATACGATTGACGTTATACCATATTATTCGAAAGCAAGAGAGCTTTATGAAGGTGTTGAGCAAGCAGCACAGACTGACAGTAAGATCTATCAATACAATAATAAGGTATTGTTAGATACGAGAGGAAATAGCAGTATAATGGCAATAAATCGATCTACGCTTGCGATCGGACATATACCGGCAAGCTGGATTGAAGAATACTATGGTATAACTATTGTGGTAAAGGGTATCGATAGTGACTTAGCCTGGTCTGCAAATAATCTTGGAAGAAACAAAAAGAAATCTTAAAAACAAACAAAGCACCGAACTCGATTTTGTGCAATCATACAAAAGTGATAAAATTGTGCTAAAAACTATTGACTTTTTTGGCGTGTAGTGGTATTATATTAACAAGCCAAAGGGAGTGACTACCCTTTAGGACGAAAGCGAAGCGTTCTGCTTATTTCGGCTTGCGGGGCGTTTCAAAAAAATTATTTATATTTTTATGGAGGGATTTTCTATGAAAAAGTCAAACAGAAAGGGCTTTACACTCGTAGAGCTCGTAGTCGTAATCGCTATCATTGGTATCCTGGCAGCTATCCTCGTACCTACAATGATGAACTACGTTAAGAAGTCCAGACTTAAGAGTGCTAACTCTAACGCTAAGCTGGTATTCACAACTGTAAACAATCAGGCTGCTGACATCATCGCTGAGGGCGGCGCTACAACTGACATCGTTTCTTCTGGTGCTGCTTACAAGCCTGCTTCTAGTGATACAGGTGCTCTTAAGGTTGCAGTTTACAAGGCTCTTAAGGACAATGGAGACGGCGTAGGTTACGTTTTTTGGACCGTTGATTCCAATCTTAATGTAACTCTTGCTCAGTGGGCTTCTGGTACAGGTGCTGGTATTCTTGGTCAGTATCCTGATCCTGAGACAGATCCTGATAAGACTCACACAATCGGTACTAAGATTACTAAGGCTACTACCTAATCGAGTGTAAAGCCTAATTAAACAAAAACGAGAGCTGCTCTTCGGAGCGGCTCTTTTTTGCACTTGACAATCCGCACTCTCTGTGCTATAATAATCAAAGAGGGTATCGCACCAGCCAATTGACGAAATTTTGTTTTTACCGTCCTATCGGAAGTAGGGCGGTTATTTTTTATCTTTTTTGCAGATCGTTACCACGAGTGCAACTATGTTTGTTATAAGGATAAGTAAACTGATTACTTCCATAACGCTCATTCTGCTCACCCCCCTTGTGAGGGGTAGATTGAACCGCCTTGCCGCAGAGTGCAATACCCATAGGTTCATTATAGCACAGATGTGCGGGAATGTCAATTCGTACTTGACAATCCGCCCTCTCTGTGCTATAATAACTAAAGAGGGTATCGCACCAGCCTTTGGCTTTAGCGGTTCTCCCTCTAGTATTGGTTCAATTTTTAGTTAAACCGTCCTAGTGCGAGTAGGGCGGTTATTTTTTATCTATATTGCAGATCGTTACCACGAGTGCAACTATGTTTGTTATGAGGATAAGTAAACTGATTACTTCCATAACGCTCATTCTGCTCACCCCCTTGCGAGGGAATGATTGAACCGCCTTGCCGCAGAGTGCAATACCCATGTGATTATTATAGCACAGATGTGCGGGAATGTCAAACGCCCGAGGAAACCCCTCGGGCGTTTGCATTATATTATTATTCCGACCTTTGCCAGTACCCTTGCGGTGAGCTCCCTGTCAAGGGCGTAGATGCCTGTTTTGCCCTCCTGATGCTCGCCCTCAAAACGGAAAAACTGCACATAGTTTTCCTCCATGTCCTCCGAGCTGTAAAGCCTTGCAAGAATATAGCTGTGCTTTATCGCATAGTAGTTCACGGGCTTCAGCCGCATTATGGATTTTGGGTCGCTGTTCATCTCAGTACCGAGAGAGTCAAAGCCCTCGTCAACATAGTTTATTTTGCGAAGCTTCAGGTCACGCAGATGCTTCTCCAGCTCCGATTCGGGGCTTTTCTTTTTTCTGAAAAACATATCACTTCTTCTCCCCGAGCAGTCTCTCCAGCAGCACCTCTCGGCACTCCTCTTCAAGCTTGTCATTCACAGCAGAGGGCGTGTATTTCTCCCCGGTCTGACGGCTCATGCAATAGCTTATGATGTGGTCGCTGAGCTTCGGGTTTTTCGAGAGGAGAGGTCCGTGCAGGTAGGTAGCCACAACGTGCTCCTCCATATAGCCCTCCACCGAGCTTGAAAACTCATTTCCGTTGCCTGCAAGCACTCGCCCGAACGGCGTTTTTACAGCCTTAGTCTGTCCGCCGTGATTTTCAAAGCCGATGACCTTGTAAGCCTCACCGCCAAGCTTAGCCTCAATAACGATGTTGCCTATACAACGCTTTCTCTTGTCGGTCGAGGCCTCGGTGTAGTAATCAAAAAGCCCCAGACCCTTGATCTTCTCTCCGTTTGAGTCGAGGTAGTACTGCCCTAAAAGCTGATAGCCTCCGCAGATCATAAGCAGAAATGCTCCCTTCTCATAAGCCGCCTTGATTCCGTCCGTGCATTTAAGCAGGTCATCAGCGAGCATTTGCTGTTCAAGGTCGGCGCCGCCGCCGAGGTAGATGATGTCCATATTCTCAAAATCCGTATCCTCGTCCCCGATAATGTGCTTGTACACTTTAAGGTCTATCCCTCTCAGACCGCAGCGGTATTTGAGTATCTCAACGTTGCCGCTGTCACCGTAAAGGTCAAGGAGGTTCGGGTACATATGCAGGAGTTTAAGCTCAGCCATTTCCACCACTCCTCTCCTTGTAGCGTTTTATAGCAGCTCTTGTAGGCTGAATAGCCGTGTAGTTTGCAATAGCAAATTTCTGTCCGACGTTTTTGAAAAACTCGTCCATAGCGTCGTCAAGGTCGGGCTTGACGGTTATCTTCTCAGGGTCATATCCCGAGCACTTTATCCTGATAGCGATGTCATAGGCTCTCGTTCCCGAGGTAACAACACGGCTTACATCTCTGAAAACCGAGAAGTTTATATCCCATATCCACGAAACATCGTGACCGTCAGCAAGGTTATCGTTGAGCACGAAAAGGAGCTCCTTTTCGCCTGCCTGCTCATTCATAACACGCAGGGTCATATTAGCGCCGACAGGGTTTTTCGCAAGGTTTACAAGCAGCTCACTTCCGCCTATGCTGAACTTTTCAAGTCTGCCGTTGTTGACCTCAAAATGCTCAAAGGTATCGTGCAGCACCTTCTTGTCGAAGTTATAAAGCTTTGCCGCAGTATACACTGCTGCAAGGTTGTACATATAATAAATGCTGTTGTGAGCCGTTTTATAGGTCTCGCCGTCAACCTCAAAGGAGGGCACGCTCAGATCAACGTTCTTTACCAGCGTGAAAGGCTTGTCCTCGCCAAAATGGCACTTCGGACAGTGAAACCGCCCTACGTGTGAGTACTGATAATAGTCATAGGCGAGCTCCTCACCGCAGAACGGGCAGAACTTACCCTCACCTACCTCGTAGGGCTCATCGGTTGCACCGCTGTAACGCTCCACGCTGAAATAGTAGATGTTCTTATTGTTCGGGTTTGCCTTTCCGAGCCTTGCAACATTCGGGTCATCGGCATTGAGGACTACATTGCCCTCAAACGTTTCAAGAAACTTCTTCACCTTTAAGATCAGCGTTTCGACCTCGCCGTTACGGTCGAGCTGGTCACGGAAGAAGTTAAGAAGCACCAGCGTTTCAAGCCTGAGCTTGGAATAAACAACAGGCACGTGCGACTCATCTGTTTCCAGCACAAGGTAATCCGCCTTGACCCTGCCCTTCATATCGCAGTTAGCAAGCAGGAGCGAGCATATACCCGTATCGAGGTTATTTCCCTGAGGGTTGGTGATGATCCTGCCCTCGCCCGACATAAAAATGTGGCTGAGGTAATTCGTCACCGAGGTCTTGCCGTTAGTACCCGTCACAGCGATGATGGGGCACTCCACCTTAAAGGCTTTAAGGCAGTCCTTATTGAGTGTCCAGAGGATAAGCCCGGGAGCATTCCCTGCCCCTTTGCCGAGCAGCTTCATCACCTTAACGAGCAGCTTTCCGAACCATATTGTAAAAGCGTTTTTAATACTCATAGCAATTCTCCGTTACAAATTCATACATAACTATTTTATAGCATAATGCAGGCTTTGTCAAGCCCGAATTGACATTCCCGTACATCTGTGCTATAATAAAGCCATGGGTATTGCACTCTGCGGCAAGGCGGTTCAATCTTTCCCTCGCAAGGGGGTGAGCAGAATGAGCGTTATGGAAGTAATCAGTTTACTTATCCTCATAACAAACATAGTTGCACTCGTGGTAACGATCTGCAAAAAAGATAAAAAATAACCGCCCTACTTCCGATAGGACGGTAAAAACAAAATTTCGTCAATT
>ONLC01000279.1 GCA_900318545.1 uncultured Eubacteriales bacterium | reverse complement strand
GAATGCTAAGAATTGCAATAGATAAACCCGTGTGTGCAGAAAAAAATATTTGAAAAAGCCTCACGGATAAAATATAATAAAATCAGAAAGCAGGTGAGCAAATGCAAAACGATCACGATCTCTTTAATACTGTACTGCATTCTACAGTACAAGTAAGAGTTGAAAGTATAGAGCCCCTCAAGCAGAGCATGGGCTCCTTGACCGCATTGTTTACAGGCAGCTATGACGAGCCTGTCTCAGACTATCTGAGGAACAACTTTATCTCTATATGCGGTAATGACGAAGAGGAATACAACTCTGTTATGCAAAGAGATGCCTATAAAAATGCAAACTACGGTGACATCTACACCTTTGACAGGGAGGACGACCTCGTAAAAAACAGAAGCTATGCCTTTATGATAATGCCGAAAATGGTCGGCATCGGCTACGATCAGGAAATACTGCTCCTGCAGGACTGCTGCAAAAAGGTCATCGACTTTGCCGAGGCAGAGGGTCACAAAAGCATTGACTTTCTCCTTTTTCCCGATGAAACTACCAGGCTTCCGCTGGCGGTAAAGTTTTTTGTGATGAAGGAGATACTCCTTGACCTGACAGAACGCAGCAATCGTAAAAGCTGTATAAAGCGGATATACATATACATTGATCCTCAGAAGGTCATGCCGTATTCACGGTCTGTAAACCACGATCCTAAAGACTTTGATCAGCCTCTGTTTTATCAAGGTTATGAAGATATAACAATGCTCGTAATAAAGCAGAGAAATGAGCTTGAATGGCTGATACAGTTTGAAGGAAGTCTTGAAGAGCTCCTCAGAACGTGGGAAACCAAAAACCTCACTTTCTGCCCGAAATAACGATGTTCAGAAAGATCACCAAACGTTTCCACGACTTTATAAAAAATCAGAAAAAAGCTAAAAGCATTCAGGAAGAGCTTATGCAGAGGTATACTAAGTATATCGAAAAAAATCCCGATAAAAGTGCGGAGGATTTCGGACTGACTATAATTGATGATTATTATAATAAATGGACAGAAGAAATGAAAAGGCTCAGAACAGAACAGCCCATCGAATTTGCAGAGAGATACGGCAAAAGGAACTATCAAGGTATACTGGAAAAGCTGACGGCCTACAAAAGAGATAAGCTCCCTGTTGAACGGGGAAAGAAAAAGCTCAGGTCATGCTCCCGTGATATGCTTATCAGCTTAGCGGTAGCTATGAACCTTGATGAGAGAGACAGAAAGATTTTTATATCTTCTATGGATATCGGAAAGATATATCCCTTCGGTACAAGAGAAGTCAATATCGAGGAATGTATAAAAACACTCAGAAATATATACAAGCCCACTCTGCTCAATACGGTCAGGCTGAGTGATATTAAAGATATGATAGATGATATGGAGCATGATTTTGAAGGCTTCCGTGAGAATTATAATTTTTACTGATGATACCCCAAAACTGCTTATTTGCGTGGTTTTGGGGGATTTTTTTGCCATTTCCCCATACTTGGGGTTAGGCAGGGCTGAAATTTTATGCTAGACTATAGTCACAGAAGAAAAACAACACGATACCACAGGAGGTAATCACTATGAAAGAGAATTTCAACATCATCACAAGCACAGGCGATAATCAGCTTTGCAGCGCTCTTATTTCACCGTACATACTGCGTGACAGTGCCAACGGTCCTACAGCAGTACACATAGCGGCAGATGCACTCGAGCACGGCGAGATCTGGATACCCGGACCCATTAACGGTGAGCTCGCAAATCATTTTATTATGGAGCTCAGACTTGCCGCAAGGGAAAAGAAGAACCTGAAGATCTTTATCAACAGCCCTGGCGGTGAGGTAGACGCAGGCCTTGCTATGCTTGACGCTGTAAGGCACTACCGTTACGGCATCGACTTTTACTGTGTGGGACTTGCAGCCTCAATGGCGGCGGTGCTTTTTGCAGGAGGAAGAAGAGGTCACAGGTTCATAATGCCGCACTCAAAGGTGATGATACACGAGCCCCTTATCGCAGGCGGTGTCGGAGGCTCGGCAACATCTATCCAGAGAACTGCGGAATCTATCATCGAGACTAAAAAGACACTCAACAGCCTGCTGGCTGAGTTCACAGGCAAAGCTATAGAGGAGATCAATGAAAAAACAGCTTACGACAATTTCTTCAATGCCGAGGAGGCAATCGAATTCGGTCTCTGCGATGCGATAGCAACAGGCTTTGAAAACGAAAAGGAGGACAACTAAAATGAACATACAGATCAACAGAAACACTCTCGTGGCAGGCGGCCCCGACACGGGAAAGACCGGCGGGCTGGCTGTGAATG
>ONLC01000203.1 GCA_900318545.1 uncultured Eubacteriales bacterium | reverse complement strand
CCTGATTATCCTTTTATGTGTATATATGTTTGTGCTTCAATATCCCAAATTGAAGAATGATCCGAAAGAAGGCAAATGGTACAGGATCACAAGCGATGATATGCTGTGTTCGGACGGCAGTCAGTATAAAGCATTTTTCAGAAAAGGCTCTGAAAACAAGGTTCTTGTGTACTTTGCAGGCGGCGGTGTCAGCATCAATGCAGAGACCGCAAAGGAGGATATGTACATCAGAAGAGTCGCACCCATTGATAAGTTCGCCAATAACATGATGAACAGCGGCGGTCTTGCGGCTTCTGTTGACGGCAACCCTTTCATGGACTGGACTGCGATCGTCCTTCCCTACGCAACAGGCGATTTCCACTCAGGTACGAACGATTTTGAATACACAGACAAGGACGGCAAGAAAAAAATACTCTATCATCACGGGTATACCAACTACACGGCTGTGATGCAGAATGCTCTGGAGCTTGGCGGTATCAGCGATCCCGAAGCTGTTATGGTGACCGGATACAGCGCCGGCGCAGGAGCAGCTTCACTGCTCGCAAACGATGTGTTTACAAACTATTTCCCGAACGCAAAGAGTAAGACTGTGCTGGTCGATGCAATGCTTATGTTCATTGATAACTGGCACAGCATCTCGGCGGATGTATGGAAGAGTCCGACGGAGATCTCCGACAGGCTCAGAACTGATAATCTTGTGCTCGACAGTCTGACTGCACTTCATGATGACTTCGGAGATGATGTGACGATACTGTTTGTATGCTCTACTCGTGACGGCGAGCTTGCAAAGGCGCAGAATCTCTTTGATAACGGGAAACCGGAGGTCAATGAGTACGTGGCAGATAAATTCCAGCAGGCTCTGAAAGAGACAATACCACAGTTCAAGGAGATCGGCGCATATCTTTACATCTGGGACGGACTGCCATTGTATGACGATCCCCGTAACATGACCATGCACACTATTATAGTAACACCTGATGTGTATTCCGATCCGGCTCAGTTGGGTATCTCTTTCGCAGACTGGGCGTACAATGCAGCTAACGGCAAGGTTGAGGACTTAGGTCTTGACCTTGTGGACAAGGTGTATGATAAAACAGAATAGCTTCTTCAACCGTTATAAAAAAGAAAGACTGCGTAACCGTCAGGGTTATGCAGCCTTATCTTCAAATCATAAAACTTCTTTATGGGCAGCTGGCTTTGGGAATGTGAGGACTTTTTGGATATAGAAATGACCGCAGTAAAATCTGCGGTCATTTCAGTTAAATTTAGTTGAAGCAATTATACAGCGTTCTGAAATATGAACAGTAATCTTGATTATCTGATAATCCTGATATTTCAATCACCGTTTTTCAGCAGATACTTGTTGCTTACAACCTTCATGCTCAGTTCAGCTCCGATATTGCTGCTGAATACAGGCTCAGTCGGACGTATGACGATACCTTCCTTTTTGCCTCCGTTAGGGTAGCTGCCGTCTGCACGTTCAAGCAGAGCATCTACGGTCGGATATTTCGCCGGCAGATCAGTATCGACCTCTTCTATCGGAACGGTAGTAAAGCCCAGTTCCCTGCATATTTCAAGCATTCTTTCAAGTACGACACGCTTGCCGTTCTCCATTACTGTGAAAACATACCACTCAGGTCTTTTGAGCTTCAGACGATTCTGCTGTATGCCCGGAGCACAAAGCTCTCCCTGTACGGTGAATTCAGTCAAGCCCTCTTTTTCTGCAAAGGCTCTTATTTTTTCCTTGTACCCACGCTCGTTGACCAGCTTGTAGAAATCGCTGTTGCCGTCGTCCTTGTACTCATAGTTATGACCTGTAACGTGGATACCGTCCTCGTCAATGCTTATCGAATGTGAACTGCCGTCCATTTTAGTGCTGATGTAGTATTCAAGTCCTGCAAACTCCTTTATGAGTCCGGGATCAGCCTGCACCCTTGTTTCATCAGTATGAGGAATACTCCTCGGCAGATTCCCTATGACAGTACCGCCCGAAGTTGCACGTTCCTCAATCTCCCACTTGCGAACCCCGAGTATCTCTGTAACATCTGCTCCAAGCTCGATATCAGCCGGTATTTCGGGGAATATGCTTACAGGCAGCAGAAGCCCCTGAGATACCTGCCCACGGAATTTCTGAGTTTTCAGACGAAATCCCTCTCCCATGATGTCGGTGTTCTTGTAGCTGGACGCTCTCATGAATTCATATTCGGGGCGTATTGGAAGAAAGCTGTCTATCTCAAAATATACGGCTAAGTCCATTGGTTTGAACTGTCCCTTATTTACTACGCACTGCCAGCCGAGAACATACGCCAGCTCTATCCTGTCAGCTTCTTCGATAGGTTCTATCTTCCATATTCTTTGTATACTTGCTAATTTTCTGCTCATTGTTATCATTTCCTTTATAATTAATTTAGTGGTTCCCGTTGGAAGGCTCGAACTTCCATTATCGGAGTCAAAGACCGATGTCCTGCCATTAGACGAAGCGGAATTATCACCGCCCGATATGGGCGGGAGAGTTAATTAGTTATGATTATCTCGTCAATAGGCACATCAAGTATGTGCGCCAGTATGACTATGTTGTCGATGGAGGGCATAGCGTCTCCCCTCATCCACTTGAATATGGCTTGCGGAGTATTGAAGCCGAATACTGTTTGTACATCAGTCACCCTGAGTCCTTTGCCTTTTATCAAAGCTCTGATGTTAGCACCTGTTGCTGTCATGTCTATAGTCGGAGCTGCTATGGGCATAAAAATAACCACCTTTCTGAATAGAATAATAAAAACCGCCTGTGTGAGTTTCCATACTGCACACAGACGGCTCTGTTCTATCAGAAGATGGTTTACAATGCAACACTATCTCTGCTCACCCTTTTGGGATAACTGAACAAGCATACTTATGTCCTGTGTACAGCACAACTGAGCTATTCTCTTCCTGCTGAAAGAAATAGCTTGACTGCTGACAAAAAATATTCCAGATGCTTGAAGGCATTGCTGTGAGCTTGTTCATGATAGCGTTCATTGTTTTCACCCTTTCGTTAGTTAAGAATTACGGGAGCTTTTCCCCGTTCACTGTGCTAATTATATCACGTCACTATGAAAATGTCAAGTAAACCTGTGGTATATTTTTACAGGTATGATTCCTCAAAGTTTTGAGCTGTTCAGACGGCTGTATCCATGGATCATGATATTGTTGCTGTCAGATGAAGCATTGATAGTAACTGCATCATAACCATTTGTCAGCATCTGCACTGAGCGCACAGATAAGCCTTTTGAAAGCCGCAATAAGTTTTTCTTAACAAATTGTCGCTTCTGTAGTATAATTAATTTGTATATTTTGCCATATCCGTGACTAAGGATATGAGCGCTATTCAGGAGGACTAAAAAAATGAAAATCGGATGTGTCAAAGAGATCAAGAACAACGAGTTCCGTGTAGGACTCACTCCCGACAATGTCAAGGCATATGTTTCAGCAGGTCATCACGTATATATCGAAAAGGGCGCCGGCATAGGCTCAGGCTTTGCCGATACCGAATACGTTGAAGCAGGTGCTTCTGTGCTTGATAATGCACCGGATATCTGGAACATGGTAGATATGATGATCAAGGTAAAGGAGCCGCTTGAATCAGAGTACAAGCTCTTCCACGACGGTCTTATCCTTTATACATATCTTCACCTGGCAGCTGACAAGGAGCAGATGGATGCTCTCCTTGAAGGCAAGGTCAAGGCTGTTGCTTATGAAACTCTACAGGAGACAGACCGCTCACTCCCGCTCCTTGCACCCATGAGCCAGATCGCAGGTCGTCTTTCTATTCAGGAGGGCGCAAAGTATCTTGAGAAGAAGTTCGGAGGTGCCGGCATACTCCTCGCCGGTGTTCCCGGTACTCCCAAGGCTAACGTTGTTATCCTCGGCGGCGGCACTGTCGGCATGAACGCCTGCAAGATAGCTGTAGGTATGGGCGCAAACGTTACTATCCTCGATGTAAACCTCAAGCGTCTTGAGAAGCTCGATAATATGTTTGGCGCACATATCCAGACACTCTACTCAACAGACAGCAATGTTGAGAGAGCTGTAAAAGATGCTGATCTTGTTATCAGCTCAGTACTCATTCCCGGCGGCTCAACCCCCAAGCTCTTCAAGGCAAAGTACCTTCCCGAAATGAAGGACGGTGCTGTATTCGTTGACGTTGCGATCG
>ONLC01000204.1 GCA_900318545.1 uncultured Eubacteriales bacterium | reverse complement strand
AACTACAACAACGATATGTACAAGGCAAAGCTTCTGAACACTGTCTGTCATGAGCTTGCACATACAAAGGGCTTTATCCGTGAGGACGAAGCGAACTTCATAGCCTTTATGGCGTGCAGCAGGTCAGAGAATGTGGAGTACAGGTACTCGGGCTATCTGGCGGCACTCACACAGGTGAGAGGAAAGATCTTCGACTATGCCGATGAGGAGACCAAGATAGCCTTCGACAGCGCAATAAGCGACCTTGTCTGGGCGGATATTGACGGCAACAGTGCCTATTGGCGCAGCGTTGACGAAGCCGAGGACACAGTCTTTGACAGCGATACTGTGGGGGAGATATCTCAGAAGGCGCTGGAAACAAACCTGCAGATGAACGGCATAGAAGACGGTACGCAGTCGTATGGGCGAATGGTGGATCTTATGCTCGGGTACTATGCCGATAAGGGTGATATCTGATGAAAAGGCTGACAGTACTTTTGCTGGCGGCTCTTCTGACAGCCTGCGGACAGAGGGCTGAGGAAAGCTCTGAAAAGACGGTTACGGAAACGACGACAACTGCCGTTACGACTACGGCTGCGACAACAGCTCTGCCCGAGAGCATACCCGATGAGAGCATTACTGATGAGCAGGAGGAACAAATGAGCTGGACTCTTTTTGAGGAGCTTTACCCGAAGCTCGATGATAAGGACAGGAGCTTTCGCAATTATGCACATAACAGTCAGGTGGGTATAGACGGCTATATCGAGTATGGGCAGGCAAATGAGCCTGTGTCGGAGCTTATCCTCGGAGATGTGTCATTCTCGGGAGTGGGCTGCGAGGTGGTTGCGACGTATAATTACCTGCGTTATACAGGCAATGAGCGTGACATAGCAAAGCTTACCTTCGATTTTGAGAAGAACGGTCTTTACGCGCCAAGCGGAAGGCTGGGCTCAAACCCGAGGAAGATCAGAGGGCTTTTTAACGCTCTCGGTATCAGCTATGAGCGTTATCTTGACCCTGCCGACTGCGTAAAGGCACTTGAGGAAGGCAAGCCGATAATATTGTCGTTCCACACTGGAAACTCCATTTTCAGCGAGGTGCATACCGTCTTTATTATGACGGAGAACGGTCAGCACTATGTGTTCAACCGCTACAACGAGAGCAAGGAGCGCTATCCCTTTGATACGCTCTATGATATAATCAAAAAAGACGCACTTTTCATAGTTGCGTACACACCGACAGATTGAGGTGCAGATATTGACTTATGAATATATTACACGCTCGGCTGAGGAAACTATAGAGCTCGGAAGGCTCATAGGAGAACGGCTCAGGGGCGGAGATATAATAGCCTACAAGGGCTCTATGGGGGCAGGCAAGACCACTATGACAAGGGGGCTCACGCTGGGGCTGGGGCTCGGAGATACGGCCTTTTCACCGACCTTTGCACTTGTGAACGAGTACAGAGGAGAGGGTCTTACGCTTTACCACTTTGATATGTACAGGATAGGCTCGGCGCTTGACCTTGAAACTACGGGCTTTTTTGACTACCTCGATGATGAGAGCGTGCTTGCAGTTGAGTGGTCTGAAAATATCGAGGAGGAGCTTCCCGAGGAGCGTATCATAGTGACGCTCGAGCGTGTAGATGATGACACAAGAAAGATAACTATAGACGGAGATGAAAGGTTTGCACATCTTAGCGATTGATACCAGCGGTAAGACCGCTTCGGTCGCTGTGACTGACGGAGAGAAGCTTCTCTGGGAGAAAACAGTGTACACAAAGCTTACGCACTCGCAGGTGATACTGCCGATGGTCAGCGAGGCTTTAAGAGAGCTGGAGCTTGATTATCCCGACATTGACTGTGTGGCTGCCGCAAAGGGACCCGGCTCATATACGGGGCTCAGGATAGGCTGTGCGGCAGTAAAGGGCATGAGCATGGGCTGTGAGAGCTTAAAGTGCGTGGGCATATCCACGCTTGAAGCGCTTGCTTACGGCTCGGTGACATACAGGGGAAGGATAGTCTCTGTTATGTATGCAAGACCGAACATCTGCTATGCAGGAGTGTATGAGTCCGACGGCAGGGAGATCAGAAACCTTAGGGCTGATGAGGTCATTAAGGAAGACGAGCTTTTCCCATCGCTTGGCACAGAGGGCGGACTGCTCCTCACGGGTGACCATGCGGCAGCGATAAAGGAAAAGTACTTTGCCGATAACGACAGCGTTATCCTTGCACCTGTAAGCCAGAGACTGCAAAGGGCATCATCACTTTGTATGGCGGCTGAGGCACACAGGGCTGAATGGGACAGCTCCGACAGGCTGACGGTGGAGTATCTTCAGATAACCAAAGCACAAAAGGACAGAAAGGAAAGTAAGCAATGAAAATAGCAATAGGAAACGATCATGCCGCACCCGAGCTCAAGCTTGCGGTAAAGGCTCACCTTGAGGAAAAGGGCTTTGAGGTAATAGACAAGGGCTGTGCAGTCGGAGAGAAATGTGATTATCCCGATGCGGCAGCGGCTGTCTGCCGTGAGATAACAGAGGGCGGCTGCGAGCTTGGCATACTTATCTGCGGAACAGGGCTTGGAATGTCCTACGCTGCGAATAAGATAAAGGGGATAAGGGCAGCCTGCTGTTCGGATTACTTCTCGGCAAGGCTTTCAAGGGAGCACAATAATGCGAATGTGCTTTGCTTCGGGGCGAGAGTAGTCGGTGAGGGTACAGCACTTGACCTTGTGGACATTTTCGTAGATACACCGTTCTCGGGTGATGAACGGCATCAGAGAAGAATTGACAAGATAACCGCACTTGAAAACGCATAAAAAGAAGCTTCCGCAGTTTGTACGCTGCGGAAGTTCTTTTTGATATTTAAGGTATGAAAGGAAGTTATTATTATCTATAGTATCGGACAATGTCCGTTTGTTAAGAGTAAGGTATATTTCAAGCGGAGGTCTCCCCGGCTATTCTTCATCAAGACCCAGAGCCTTGTAGGACTTTATTATAGCACCTATCGAAAGGGCAGCAAGTGCGAGTCCGAGAGCCTTAGTATAGGCATTGGAGTAACCTGTGGAGGGATTTTCAGAGCTTTCATCGGTCTCGGCTTCGGCTTGCTGAGAGGACGAGGTCTGAGTATCGGTATTCTCCTGAGCCCATACATTTAAGGCAGCTGCTGCACTGAGCATTATAATCATAGCGGATATTGCTGTAAGGAATGTTTTAGTAAGCTTTTTCATAGGGGGTCCTCCTTTTCTGTTTTGTTGTCTTGTGTTCTTCAGCTTGACTATATAATACACCCCGAGCCTAAAGCATACTTAAAAGTGTAGTTAAACTTTACTTAAATCTTCTGTTTCCCTGCCGTGAGATGTGAGATGTGTGATATTTCATTTTTTGAACTGTAGGGTTGCACAAAAGATAGGGCGCGGATTTGTTGATTTTGCTGTATTATTGCATAGAGGGTTTTCCTTGCGGTAGGTCTGCGTATCATTTCAGTGAGAAGGTATTAAAAGTTGAATTGTGGGGATTGCATAAAATTCCGAGTGCGAATTTGTTGAATTTGCTATGCTATTGCATAGATAGTGCGGAGCTTAGCCTCGTCAGGGCAGGGAAAACCCTGCAGTGCTCGCCGCACGGCTAATACGCGACGTAATTTTGCTTAAAGCTTTTCTTGCCTTGAACGCGGAGCCGTGATAGTGCGGAGCTATGCCTCGTCAGGTCTGGACATTACGTCCAGACAGCCTCGGCTGGATTAGGGGGAACCACTGGGGCTACGCCCCAGCCCCCGATGATCTATCAGAGCTGGGTTATAATCACAGCCGTCCGCAGGACAGAGGGTCGCAGGGGCAACGCCCCCGTTCCCCCCACCGCCCGAAGGCGGTGAGGAGCGAAGCCGACGAACAACGCCGGAGGGCTAAGTTTGCACAATCTACCCTAACACCATAGTGCAATCTCACTAATTTTTAACACAATTCTTTGTGCAACCCTACAGTTTGAAAAATCATAATATCACACATCACACATCACACGCAGGGAAAACCCTGCATCTACCGTTTGCACAATTTTCAACAGAGATTTTTGTGCAACCATACAGTTCAAAAAAATGAAATATCTCACATCTCACAAGCAAAAGTGCGTCGCGTATTAGCCGTGCGGCGAGCACCCCTGCTTGATTTTCATATTGCTTTGTGCTATAATACTTATCTGTGCTATAATACTTATCTGTGTGAGGAGTGTTATGATGAGATTTCAAAAGTGTGTAGATACTGTATTCGCTGCCTTCGGATATATAGTTCTGACGGTGGCTGTTATCAGCCTGTGGGTGTATGGGGTCGAGCTTAAAGGTCTGCCTGTTATAGTGCCCGGTATAGGACTCGGACTCGGAACTGCTCTGGCTATATGGCTGTATACGCTTATGGGAAAGGCTGAAAGGTTCTTCGCTGCAAACGATCCCGAAAAGTATTTCAGAAGAATAATGCTCATTGGTGCTGCTGTGCTGCTGCTGTTTGAGATCCTTACAGCAGTCTTTTGCGAGATAGAAAAGCTCAATGACCTCAGATATGTGAAAACTGCCGCAGAAAACCTTCTTATGAAAGGCCCTGACTACCTGCACGAGGGGCTTCCCGAAAGGCACTCTGAGTACTTCTATGTCTACCCTAATAACCATACCATTCTTATTATGATATATTGGATGGATAAGCTTGAATATACACTCACAGGTGCTGTAAGAGGTGTTGTGCCGATAGTCTTCAATATTATCGGAATGAACCTTTCATATATTCTTGCCTGCAAGAGTGCAAGGCTTATTTACTCTCCTGAAAAAGCCGCAGTCTGCTGTATCAGAGGGTTGATGTTCACTCCGCTTATAAGCTATGCTGCGATCTACTATACTGATACCCTCGCTATGCCATGGCTGACCGCAGCCGTATATCTCTACCTGAAGCAGAGAGCTCTTCCCGATGATGACAAGTGCAGATACCTTCTGCTTGCAGGCTCGGCAGTGTCCCTCGGTATTGCGTTCAGGATAAAAACAACGCCCGTTATCTTCCTGATCGCTGTTGTGATAGATATGCTCATCAGACGCAGACCCGTTAAAAAGCTCCTGACTGAGCTTGCCGCACTGCTCTGCTGTTTTGCGGTAACGGCTTTTCTTATCAGCACGGTCACGCAAAGTATCCTGAGGCTTGACAGGAAAAAGCTTGAAGAGTGCCGTTTTCCGCCTGTTCACTGGGTAATGATGAGCTCTGACGGTATCGGGAACTACAACGTTGATGACTTTATGTACACAAAATCGTTCAAGGGCTATGATGCTAAGGTAAAGGCAGATATTGACCGTCTGGGCGAGAAGCTTTCGGAGCAGGGTGTGCTTGGAATGACGCTTCACTTCCTGAACAAGGCCGCTTATACATGGCGTGATGCAGCATATATGGCAGGTTATTATATGACAGGCTTTTTCAGAGGTCCTATATGGCACGGGCTGTCGTTCCTGTTTAATTTTACACTGCTTATCACTATACAGCAGCGTTTCAACGAAGCCGCCTGCACAGATGCAAAGGCTTCCTCAAAGAGCTTTGTTTTGCGGCTCTGCTTTGTGGGGATAGCGATCTTTCTGCTTCTCTGGGAGGCAAGGAGCCGATACCTTATAAGCTTTTTTATCCTGTACGCACTGATATGAGCTGCCGAGGCAATAATACAGCAAATTCAACAAGTCCGCACTCGGAATTTTATGCAATCCCCACAATTCAACTTTTAATACCTTCTCACTAAACCCTCTATGCAATAACACAGCAAAATCAACAAGTCTGCACCCGAACTTTTGTGCAACCCTACAGTTGAAAAAAATGAAATATCACACGTCACACGTCACACGTAAAAAGCCCACCTCGTAAATGAAGTGGGCTTGTGTAATATTATAATTATAATCTCCGCACTATCACGGCTCCGCGTTCAAGGCAAGAAAAGCTTTAAGCAAAATTACGTCGCGAAGGCGGTGCAGGGTTTTCCCTGCCTGTCGAAAACGATTAAGACTTAATATTTTAATTTTTTGAAAGCGGATTTTTCTGCTTACCCCCTTGTAATGTCGGGAAAGATATGTTAAAATATATGTACAGGTATGGCTTCGTGCCAAATAAATTCAAAGGAGCGTATGAT
>ONLC01000206.1 GCA_900318545.1 uncultured Eubacteriales bacterium | reverse complement strand
TGCCACCGATGGTAACCGTGCCGCAAAAGCCGTCGCTGCTCACGCTTGCTTTACCGATGCTGTTGTCGGCACTAGAGCCCTTCGTAGCAGTCACCTTAGTCACGCCAGTAGTAATCCTGATAGCACCATCGCAGGTACCCCCGTCACCGGTACCGATACCGGCAGCGAATTGGCCGCCAGTAGCCTCCACGGTTCCACCAGAGATTTCGATGGCACCGCAGCTGGCACTGCCACCGCTACCGATACCGGCACCACTTTTAACACCGCCTTGAGCAGTAACTTTGCCGCCAGAGATGGTAATAGTACCGCAGTTGGCACCGTCACCACCGCTACCGATACCGGCAGCAACCATACCACCAGTAGCCGTGATCGTGCCGCCCTGGATCTCGATGTTGCCACACTCATTTCCATATCCTCCTCCGATACCGGCACCACCGCCGTTGCTGCTGGCGTTGAGCTTGCCTGTGCCTGCGGTTCCGCCCTTGATGATGAGCGTATGACCTACGGCAGCGAGGATACCAGGATAATCCTGATGGAATCCCTGCACGGTGTTCTCCGTTCCGTCCTTCAGGATGATGGTGGCGTCGCCCAAGCAGGTGATACCTGCCCACTTGTAGTTTTCGTTGTTCTCGATATTGTAAGCCTGAGCGTCCTTCAGAGTTTTCTTGACAAGCCCTGTCAGCACCCTGTTAGGTCCGAGCTCAATGAAGGTGTCAAAGCCTGCATTCCATGCATTATTCAGCTCTGTTGTGAACTTAACAGGCGAAACTATATGGTCTGCAAGTCTCTTCGGGATATCTGCACCCGAGAAGTCCAGCACCTCTCCCGAAAGGTTTGAGTAGATCGGACACTTCGGCTCCGAGAAGGTAAAGGTCTTTGCCTTTTCATAGAACTCCTCAGCAGCAGGACGCATTATCTCGCTGTGGAATGCACTTGCAACACCCAGCTTTACTGCCTTTACTCTCTTTGCTGTGCTTGTACGCTTTATAAGCTCAGCGGCGGCATCTGCGGCAGCAGACTCTCCTGCGATAACAGTCTGTATCGGTGAATTATAGTTTACAGGAACTATGTAACCCTCAGTCTGCTCACAGGCAGCCTCAACCTCATCGGGAGTCGGTCCTATAATAGCATACATTACGCCCTCGCTGCTTTCAGCACATTTCTGCATAGCCTCTGCCCTGTACTTTATAAGGAAGAACGCATCCTTATAAGAGAGCATTCCTGCGGCTGCCATAGCAGCATACTCACCAAGCGAGTGCCCTGCAACCGCATCAAAGCCGATGCTCTTTGCGGCCTCAAATGCTGCCAGCGAGCAAGCCATAATAGCAGGCTGGGAATATATAGTCTTTCCAAGCTCCTCCTCGGGACCCTCAAAGGCGATCTTTTTAAGGTCAGCTCCTATGATGTCGCCTGCAAGCTCAAATACCTCATCGGCTTCTTTGCAGCTTTCGCAGAGCTCCTTTCCCATTCCGACATACTGAGAACCCTGTCCCGAAAAAAGAAACATATTTTTACTCATTTTTCATTCTCCTTATTTTATAATAATAGTGCTTTCATAATGCTTTTGACTCTCAATGCAGGCATTTGTTTTAGCATTTAACCATTAACAAAAAATTTCAAATATAGTAAATGTTTATTAAATAACGAAGCCTTTTTTGTGAAAAATTCCTTGAATGTTTAAGAAAATCTTGTGTTGTTCATAATTTGTTATTGAATGACAATGTGAAAAGCATTATAATAGAAATTGTGGGTGCATTTTGCAGTCTGCATAGCTGTGCCCCGACTTCTACATTATAGCACATTTTTACTTAATTGTAAAGCTAAGCAATAAAGATTTATATATGGAGGAAACTACATTGACCGGAAAGAGTACAGGAATCGAGATCATAGGTATAGGAAAATACCTTCCTGAAATGATCGCAACTAACGAGGACTTCACTAAGATAGTTGAGACCTCTGACGAGTGGATAACTCAGAGAACAGGAATAAAGACCCGCCACATCACTAACGGCGAGCCTACATATTATCTTGGAGCACAGGCTGCCAAGGCTGCCCTGAAGAACGCAGGTATTGAGGCTAAGGACATCGACCTTATCGTTGTGACCACCTGCACTCCCGATTTCTATACACCGTCTACAGCCTGCCTTGTACAGAGGGAGATCGGTGCGGTCGGCTCTATGGCAATAGACATCAACTGTGCCTGCACAGGCTTTGACTACGGCCTTGATATGGTGAGAAGGTACCTTCTCGCTGAGGACGGAGTTGACACAGTGCTTCTGATAGCTTCGGAGGAGCTCTCAAAATTTACTGATTATCAGGACAGAGCCAGCTGTATTCTGTTCGGTGACGGCTCGGCTGCCTTTGTAATAAAAAGAAGAAAGGATACTCTATGGGCATCGTATCTCGGTGCTGACGGAACAGGTGCAGGCTTCCTGACCGCAAGGGCTCTGAAATCTGAGAATGTGTTCAGAAACAACGATGAGGATTTCGATATGAATATGCCGCAGACCAGAGAGCACTATCTCTATCAGGACGGCAAGGAGGTCTACAAGTTTGCAACAAAGACACTTGCTATGGCTGTTCAGAAGGCCTGCGACAAGGCAGGTATCGCTCCCGAGGAGCTGGCAGCTATAGTTCCTCATCAGGCTAATGTGAGAATAATTGAAACTGCGGCTAAGAATCTCGGAGTTTCGATGGATAAAATGGTCGTTTATATCGACCGCTATGGAAACACCTCGTCAGCATCAATCCCGATAGCCTTCTGCGACGCTGTTGCTGAGGGCAGGATAAAGAAGGGCGACAAGGTATGCTTCGTAGGCTTCGGCGGCGGACTTACCTACGCAGCCGTTATATTTGAGTACTGATGGCTTCAAGGGTAATACACCTCGCTATTGCGGCAGAGCTTGCCGACAGACTGGGCGTTAATGATAAGGAGAGGTTTTTCTTCGGGCACGTTCTGCCTGATATGATACTCGGTGAGTACGAGGTAAGACTGCCCCTCAAAAAAGAGAGCCACTTCTACACACTGCTTCCAAGCGGAAGAAAGACCTATGACTTCTACCGTTTCTACGAGGACTACAAGGACAGACTGAATGATGATCTGTACCTCGGGTACTATGTGCATCTGATAGAGGATAACATTTTCAGACAGTACCTTTACTACCGTGTGGGGCTTCTTATGAGACGAGGCGAAAAGGAGCTTTTAGATGAGCTCTACAAGGACTATCACCTGCTTAACCCCCTGCTCAGAGAACGCTACGGGATAAAGCTGCCGGCTGTTCCAAAGGGGCTTGAAAATGAGGACATTTACAAACGCTTCAGCTTTATGGTGAGTGAGTACCTTGAGGAAATGAAGGGAGATCTCACAGAACGACCGCAGGGCGAGCTCAGACACTTCACGGAGGAGCTTATAGGCGAGTTCATCTCAGAATGTGCCGATGTGATACCTAAGGAAATGGAGTCGCTAAAAAACGGAGAGCATTATCTCTCGCTTGACGACTATTCGATAGAAAACTACTATAAAGGAGAACTCAGAAATGACTACAACGAAAACCCGAATAACTGACCTTCTCGGTATAAAATATCCGATAATTCAGGGCGGTATGGCTTGGATAGCAGAGCACACTCTTGCTTCTGCTGTAACTAATGCAGGCGGTCTCGGACTGATAGCAGGAGGCTCTGCACCGATCGACTACCTCAGGGAGCAGATAAGACTCACTAAGGCTGCTGTTGACGGCAAACCCTTCGGCGTGAACATCATGCTTATGAGCCCGAACGCAGAGGAGCTTGCGCAGCTTGTAATTGACGAGGGAGTGCCTGTTGTTACTACAGGCGCAGGAAACCCCGGAAAGTACATGGCTGCATGGAAAGAGGCAGGCATAAAGGTAATTCCTGTTATACCCTCGGTAGGACTTGCTAAGAGAATGGAAAGAGCAGGTGCTGATGCTGTTGTAGCTGAGGGCACTGAGTCAGGCGGTCACATCGGTGAGAACACTACAATGTGTCTTGTACCTCAGGTAGTTGACGCTCTGGAGATACCTGTTATCGCTGCAGGCGGTATCGCTGACGGAAG
>ONLC01000250.1 GCA_900318545.1 uncultured Eubacteriales bacterium | reverse complement strand
TATGGACATAGGACGTATCGTGGCACCGATGTTCCTAAAGGCGCTTGGAATGACGAATTTAGAGCCAGCTATATGGCTGCAAAAAATTGTCCTAACCTCAACGATGACGAAAGGCGTGAACTTGTTCTTGATGCTCTGGAAAGAGCAAAAGAAAGCGGAATAACGATTAAGCACAATGAATTTATAAGGAGGACTATATATGGCTACTAAAACGACAATAGATGAGCATAGGTTTTTAGTTGAAGCAGATAATGATTTTGCTCTGCATGGAAAAATCGAAAAGAAATGTCCTCGTTGTGGTAATGAAATAATAATCGAGGACAATGGTTCAGCATATACGGTTAGATGTAAAACTAAAAAATGTATTAAAGCTGAGTTCAGAGGAATTTAGTGATAGACCGCCTAACTAAGTTAAGCGGTTTTATTTTTGGAGAAAACAATGATAATATCTGTAGATTTTGATGACACATTACTGATCAAAGGACAGCTAAATGTTGCTTTGATTGGTTATTTGAAAGGCAGACAGCGTGCAGGTGATGCTGTTATATTAAACACCTGCAGAGGCGGAAAACGACTAGCCGAAGCAATTAATATATGCCGGCAGCACGGGTTGATGTTTAATGCCGTAAATGAAAATCTGCCGATCGTGATTACACGGCTAGGATATAATCCTCGTAAAATATTTGCAGATTTGTATATTGATGATAAGGCTATAAAGCCTTAGATATAAACCGCTCCCGGTACCGAGAGCGGTTTTCTTATAACCAAAAAAAGAAAGGACTGATTATATGGATTGCGCTGAAAAAATAACCATCACCTTCAAAAGCGGTGAGTATGTCACCTACGAAAAAGGCGAGTGGGATGACTACAGCTATGACGGCAAATCGGTCGGAGTCAAGCTCAAAGGTGCGTGGATCGCACGTTATAATTTCGACTGTGTTTTCTGCGTTGAGCTGAAAGAACACTGACCCGAAACCAAATAAGTATATCAGCGTTTTGCTAAGGACATAAATGTCCCGGGCAGAACGCTTTTATTTTACCCGAAAGGAGCTGACACTATGGCTAATCAGCCCAGAGCAAGACCTAACCTTCGCCCCGATCACAACGGAACTCAGAGGGCACAGTTTGAGTCGAACAAAAAGAAGATCTATGCGACACAGTCAGTATGCGGGATATGCGGTAAGCCTGTGGACTTCAGCTTTAAGTTTCCGCACCCTCTCAGCCCCTGCATAGATCATATCATACCCGTAAGCAAGGGAGGTCATCCTTCGGATATATCGAACCTGCAGCTTGCTCACATGACCTGCAACCGATACAAGTCTGACAAGCTTGTGGAAAAGCAGGTCTTTGATGATGAGATCAAGCTGATATCGAACAGAGTGCTGCCGCTGAGTATCAACTGGAAGGATATCTGATGAGTGAAAAACGCCTGGGCAGACAGACCCCTGTAAAAAGCCGTATTTTGCCCTATACTGCTTCGCTCGGAGCTGAGGCGACAGAGCTTTATGAGAGATCAAAAAGGAATGCTCTTGAATGGCAGCAGCGTCTTATCGAGGATATAATGGCGGTCAATGATGAGGGGCTCTGGGTACACATGAAGTTCGGCTACTCTATACCACGAAGGAACGGTAAGAGCGAGGTCGTGATCATGCGGTGTATATGGGGCCTCACTCGTGGTGAAAGGGTATTCTATACGGCTCACCGCACCGCAACCTCCAGAAGCGTTTGGCTGAAGATCATTGACATACTTACAAAAGCAGGCTTTGTTGAGGATACGGACTTCAAGACCTACAAAAAGATAGGTGACGAGCAGATAATCTGGCTCGGTGAGGGCGGCGGACTGATAAATTTCAGAACGAGGTCATCAAAGGGCGGCCTTGGCGAGGGCTATGACCTGCTTGTGATAGACGAAGCTCAGGAGTACACGGGAGATCAGGAGAGCGCACTGAAATATACAGTCACAGACTCGAAAAATCCTCAGACGATAATGCTCGGCACTTCGCCGACGGCTGTATCATCGGGTACGGTATTTGTGAAATACCGCAAAAGGGTACTTACAGGCGTTGAATATGATGCAGGCTGGGCTGAGTGGAGCGTGCCTGAGCTTACAGATGCACACGATCCTGAGCTGTGGTATGAGACGAATCCGTCTTTGGGTACCGTACTGACCGAGAGGACCATTCGATCAGAGCTGGGCGATGACCAGGTCGATGATAATATCCAAAGGCTTGGATTGTGGATAGCATATTCACAAAAATCGGCTATAAGCAGAAAAGAGTGGCTTTCGTTTGCTGTTGATGAAATGCCTGAGCTGAGAAAGCCGAATGAACTCTATTTCGGCATCAAATACTCTAAAAAGACTGAGAATGTGTCGCTTTCTGTTGCTGTAAAGACAGCAGACGGCAGGGTCTTCATCGAGGCTCTCGACTGCCGCAGTATCAGAGACGGAAATGCTTGGATAATTTCGTTTCTCAATGCTCCTCATGCAGTCAGTGCGGTCATTGACGGAGCCGGGAATCAAGGCATACTCGAAGCCGAAATGAAAGACGCAGAGGTAGAGTGCAGGGCTGTTCTGCCCAGAGTGTCAGATATCATCGAGGCTAATACTTTGTTTGAGAAAAGGCTGTTTGAGGGTATGATCGTTCACAGGGCTCAGCCAAGTCTTGTGCAGGCAGCCTCAAATTGTGAACACAGGGCCATCGGTTCAAGCGGAGGCTTCGGCTACAACTCTATATTAGATGGTGCAGATGTGTCGCTCCTGGAGTCGGCGGCACTTGCACACTGGCTTTGTGCCGGAAAGAAGGAGCAGGCTCCGCAAGAAATAACATACTGAGGTGTACTATGGAAAAAGAAACACTTGATAAGATCAATTCATTCACACGGAGGGAGCTCACAGAAGAAGAGCTTTACACCTTCCCTGTGACACTCTGCGACAATGACATCGACAGAGACGGAGAGGCCTTTTCAGATAAGGCCCTTGAAACGATGAAGGGACTGTTCATCGGAAAA
>ONLC01000207.1 GCA_900318545.1 uncultured Eubacteriales bacterium | reverse complement strand
TTTCCTAAGAATCTGTATGACCTC
Source organism: uncultured Eubacteriales bacterium (assembly GCA_900318545.1). Lineage (GTDB taxonomy): Bacteria > Bacillota > Clostridia > Oscillospirales > Ruminococcaceae > Hominimerdicola. The sequence goes on along the minus strand of ONLC01000207.1, from coordinate 5,300 downwards.
ATGCTCTATTTCAAGCAGGCTGTCCTTAGCACTTCTCTGAACAAGGTCACAGAAACGGATAACATCTCTTGTGTCCTTGAAATAGTCAGCAGCGTTAAGATTGATGTTCCCCGAAAGCGGCATACCGCCGTTCTGTTCGCAGCGGTTTTCTACAACGAAACGCACCGCCGATACCACAGACCTCTGATATTCCGCAGTTTCCTTCTGCGATAAATTCATCTGCTCTATGGTGTACTGCATTTCGGGGCTGTGAGTCTTGATATTATCAACCGCAACAGCGGCAAGTGCCTCGTGAATGTCCTTGCACTCTCTGCCGTAGTTATATGATATGACATCAACAAGCTCCGCCGCCAAATCTTCTGTCAGCCGCCAGCCGTTTGGGATCGGCTTACCGTTGGTCTGTGAAATATCGAAAAGGTGCCTGCACCTGTCGCCTTCACCAAAAACGGCAATACTTCGAGCGCCCTTGTTTACAAATCGCCCCAGCCTGTTCCACGTTTCAAGCTCTGCGACCTTTGTGGCGTTTGGATCGTGATAGAAAACAAGTGCCGCATCGGGGAATCCCATCTTATACAGACTTGCCGAGAAACGCAGGAAACGAGCAAGTGTCTGCTTGTCCCGTCTGAGCCTTTCGGTCACGTCCGACCAGTTGTAGCATACGCTTTGATACCGATTATTCAATAAATTTTGTCTCCTCTCCTCCGTATTTTGCTGATAAGTCAGTTAAAAAGCTCCTCGAAATCTGTAATGTAGCTGCTGTTATCGTCAGAAGTATCCTTTGCACAGGCACCTGCCAAAGCACCGTCATTCCAGCCTTCATCATAGCCCTTGCTGTTACCGAGCTTGTATGCAGTGACGATCACCGCTGTATTTATGATTATCTGAATAATTGCTTTAGTTGTATTGCTCATTAGTTATCCTCCATCAGAAAACTTGGTTATGTATAACGCACCCGAAGGTGCGTTATTATCACTCGCTTCTCGTCTTACGCTTCTTGCGTGTCTTCACATACTCCACAAACTTGAGATTTACATACTCTCCGCTGTCATCAAGCTCGAACACCGCCGCATACTTATTTCCCTTTGAAGATGTGCAGCCTCTCAGCGTTACCTTGCCGTTTGCAAGCAGCTCACTTATCTCTGCTGCCTTGTAGCTTCTGCCGATACGCTTATCGTGTTTGTAGATGAAGAAATCGCAGTTTTCTTTGTCCGAGCAGTAAAAAGCCTTCGGGCCTTCTCTCACAGGATTGCCGCACCAGGGACACTTGCCGACCTCCGCAGGCTGTTCTGTTTCTGTATTAGCCGCACCGTTTTCTGCGGCTGCTGTAACCTCATCATTTTCGATCACATCATTTACGTTCTTGATTATCTCACTCATAAAATTCTCCTCTCCGCACTTGCCCGATTCTATGTCCGCAAGCTCTTGCTCCCAATGGGCAGTAAGCTCCGCCGACTTTAGGTTATCCGGCAGTATGCGTATAAAGTTCTTACCGAAATCGGTAATGTATATCTGTTTCTTTTTCCGCTTGATGTATTTGGCTGAAATAAGACCTTCGATAATGTCAGCCCTTGTCGCTGGTGTTCCAAGCCCACGATCCTTGACGTAGGTTTTCAGTTCTTTATCATCAATTCTGCGGTCTATGTTCTCCATAACAGCAAGAAGACTTGCTTCCGTAAAATGTGCAGGCGGCTTTGTTTCGCAGTCACGAATACTGACGGCATTAACAAGTACCGTCTGGTTCTTGAAATATGCCGGGGTCGCCTGCTGATCTGCACCCTTTCGGCTGTATTCTCTCCAGCCGAGTTCGACGAGTGTTCTTGTAGTCAGGCGGAACAGCTCACCCTCTACCTCAAACTCAAAACGCTTTTCAAGATAGGTGTACGGCTTATCAAGAGCCGACAGAAAGCGGTTTATCACCAAACCGATTATCTTTTTCTCGGTATCGTTAAGCTCTGTTTCAGCCATCTTTCCTATGATGTTTGTGGGTATGATAGCGTGATGATCTGTTATCTTTGCATTGTTGACTACACGCTTGTCAAAGTTAAGTCCCTGCGAAAGCAGCTTGTCTGTCCTTTCCTTGTTATAACTTGAAAGGCATTTTACAACGCTTTCAGCATAGCCGATCATATCCTCGCTGATAAAATTGCTGTCTGTGCGGGGATATGTTATGAGCTTCTTTTCATAAAGGCTCTGGGCTGCCCTTAATGTTACTGCTGCCGTAAGACCAAAGATATCATTACCCTCTCTCTGCAAGGAGGTCAGGCTGTGCAGCAGAGGTCTGTTCTCTTTCTTTTCCTCCGCAAGTGCAAAGCATACAGTTGCCGTTTTGCCGGTACAGCTATTTGCAACTCTTTCCGCTTCTTCTCTTGTATCAAAGGTACGGGTACATTCTGCACCGTTATCAAGGATAAGCTTGAAATAGGGCTTTTTCTCAAATGCAGCGATCTGCCCTTCACGCTCAGCTATGATGTTCAGCACCGCATTTTTGACCCTACCCGACTTGTGCCGCTGATTGGATATGAGGCTGTAAAACCTTGAAAGGTTGATACCGAATATCCAGTCCGACTTTGCTCTTGCATATCCTGCCGCAAACATACCGTCAAGCACCGCCGGATCAAGTAAATTAGCCATTCCGTCACGGATAGCATCGTCTGTCAGCGAGTTAATCCAAAGACGCTTTACAGGCTTATTGCTTCCGAGATAATTATATATGTATCTGAAAATGCACTCACCCTCACGCCCTGCATCGCAGGCATTGATGATCTCTGTCACATCTTCACGTTCAAAGAGCTTTCTGAGCATTCCTATCTGTGTGCCGCTGCCGTTTAACAAAAACAGCTTGAAATCAGGTATAATAGGGAGATCAGAAAGCTTCCACTTTTTATACCCGTAATCTTCGGGGATACCTATACCCACCAGATGACCAAGAGCATTGGTAACGATGTAGTCATCACCCTGCCAGTAGAAACGTTTCCCCTCGGATATTTTTTCAGTAGCACCTACGCAGTAGGCAATTGACATCGCCACAGAGGGCTTTTCACAAAGTATCAGACGCAAGGGCATTCACACACCTTTCTTAAATAGTTTCCGCCGTTGCGGAGCTTTTCTGCAAGCTGAACAGACAGACTTACTATGAAGTCTCCTGCATCAAAGCTTTCATAGGTATCGTCCTCGACGCGATACAGAGTAGAGCCTTCATCTGTAGTGATCTCTATTCTGTAAAGCAGCTTTATCTTCTTATCATCGAGGTCATAAATGATCTCATAGCCGCAGGTCACATCGTGATCGGCAAAATCATCTTCATCAAAGTTTCCTGTGATAAATGTTCCAAGATGAACAGCGTTTTTGAAAATAATGCCGTTATCCTCCTCCCTCTTGGAAAGAATGTAGTCCGAGTATTCGCAGGATATATGATAGCGGTATATTTCCGTCACAGGCAGAACACCGTTTATCTTATCAAGCTCATCATAAGCCGAGGTGAGCATACTGAGAATATCATATTCCGGGAAATTCGGATCACCATTATCAGCGTGCTGCTTCTCGCAGAACTCACAGACAGCAAAGAGAAGATCGCTGTCAAGTTTTATAAATCTGATCATATTTGTATTGTCCTTTCATAGCTGGATAGCTCACTGCGGCAAGCACCGCAGGGCTATCCAATTTATTTATTCCTTATCGTTCTTCTTCCTTACAGCACTTACCACCATAAGCAGACCTGCAACAGCAAGACCTGCAAATGCAGTATTCTGTACCGCAGAGCCTGTATGAGGATTTCTTACCGGAGGTGTTACAGTATGGGGAGTATCTGTAGGAGTATGCTCGTCATACATAACGACCTCTGTAACGCTGCCGTCTTCGCTTACAGTAAACTGAATATCGTTTGCTATCTCATATCCGTCAGGTGCAGTTATTTCTCTGAGGGTATAGGTCTTGCCTACGATCAGCTTGCCCCATTCCTCGACGGTGTTGCCGTCCTCGTCAATGATTATTAGCTTTGCCCCGGGAAGTTCCTCATCTGTAGTAATGTCACGCTTGCTGATTCTGACCTTTGTTGTTTCGTCCTTCATTACTACAACGTCAACACTTCCATCCTCGGAAACCTTGAATGTGATATCATTTGCTACAACGTAACCGTCAGGGCTGATCTCCTCATGAAGAGTGTACTCCTTACCAGCAACCAGCTTGCCTTCGATGATGTGTTCCTCATTGGTGCTGATCCATTCATCAACTACATTTCCGTTTTCGTCAATGACTTGAAGTCTTGCGCCGGAAAGTTCCTTGTCACCGGTAATATCAGTCTTTGTGATGTGTACCTTTGTGGTATCATCCACCATGATGATTGTGGGAATGCCGTTCTCGTCTGTTGCCAGAGCGTCTACCTTATCGACAGTCACTTTGTTAAGCTCGTCAATAGTGAAAGCAATATCAGTAGTGATAACAAAGCCATCGGGAGCAGCAACCTCGTGAAGCACATGGCTGCCTGCCGGGAGCTTGGTCACAATATGCTCGGTGCCGTCAGATACCCACTCGTCAAAGATGCTGCCGTCATCGGATATAAGCTGCATTGTAGCACCTGCAAGCTCATTTCCGTAAACATCTTTCTTGGAGATATGAAGCTCGATTTCGTCATTCTCGGCTGTAATGTTCACCACATCGCCGTCCTTATCGATAACAACATCGTACTTTTTATCAGAGAATACATAGCCCACAGGAGCCTGAATCTCGGTCACGATATATGAGCCATAAGGGATCTCATTTATCTCAAAGATACCGTTTTCATCAGAAATTGCTGTTGCTATAGCGTTCTCAGCATTGAATACCTCGCAGTCTGTGCGGAAGATACCGAACACAGCATTTGCAAGGGGTTCATCGTGTGAATCCACCTTGATACCGTGAACAGAACCTCTGTCAAGGTGGTTTACAAACTCGCCTGCGTCGATGTCAACTACCTCTGTGTCCTGACCTGCATACTCGAATGTCACAATGTGCTTTTCGCCGCTGATCACATACTTTACATCGGTGCTGATCTCCTGCACATAGTATCTGCCAAAGGGAAGCTGCTCGTTGAATCTTGCAGTCATATCCTCACCAACAGAAGTTACAGACACAAGCCCACCCTCGGGAATTGTAGTACCGTCAGCAGCGGTAATAATCTCATCTGCATAAAGCCCGAAAACTACATTAACAGCATCCTCGTTACTGCCAACACCGTACTGCTCGTCATGCTCCATAAACTTGTTGAGGTGAACACTTACGCCCTGATATTTGTTAGTGAAATCAGTCTTTACAGTATCTCTGAT
>ONLC01000208.1 GCA_900318545.1 uncultured Eubacteriales bacterium | reverse complement strand
CCCACATCAAATGCAAACCACAGTATAAACAGCGTAAACGTCGGCTTTATCAGCGCCCATATCGGACCCAGCGCCGCACCCTTGTATTTCTTTATAAGCTCATTTACGGACAGCATTCTTATCTGCTTGCCCTTGCCCTTGTGCTCCCTGATGATCTGTACCAGACCTGAAGCTTCTTTCTTTTCTTCCATATAACCTCTTATCCTTACTTTCCTTTTAAGTCCCGAGTCTTACCCTCTCAGGAGCTTCTTATAAATAAACCCTGTCAGCTTTGAGGGCATCACAAAGATGAACAGCTGAAGCGCACACGGCACAAGAAAATCCACAAGCGATGAATATCCGCTTCTGTGTATTCTCCAGCGTACATGGAAAAACGCCTTTGTGTTTGCCCAGTTGCGGCGGCGTTTGTAGTTGTCCTCAGTGACCCTGTAACGCACCAGTGTTCGCCCAAGATTTACGCCGTAAGCACCCTCTCTGAGCATCTTCACCACGAACTCATAATCCTCACAGCGCTTTATCGTGCTGTAGCCCCCGACCCTCTGCGCCATAGACTTCTTATACACAAGAGTCTGATTATTGAAGGGGTTTCTTCTTCTTGAATACCTGTGTATCTCCGAGTTTGTGAGGGGTGTTTTCTTTACAGCAAGAACCTTACCGGTGTCGCTGTCAAACTCCTCGATATACGCACCCAGCATATCTATCTCAGGGTGCTTTGCCATAGCTGAGATCGAACGCATACACCTGTCCGGCAGAGCCACATCATCTGAGTCCATCTTCACGATGTACTCATGACGGCACTTTTCAATTCCGTAGTTCGCACAGGCACCCGTACCTGCGTGCTCTATCCTGTAAACGTGCAGACATTTGTGTCGGCTTTCAAGCTCAGCGATGACCTCATCAAGCTCGGGAGTAAGCTCTCCGTCGCACACGAGCACGAAGTCATCGGTCGGCAGGGTCTGAGCGAGCATACTGTTCACGCTCTCCCGAAAGAACTCCGCATTTTCCTTTTCATACACCGACATAAGCACGCTGTAAGCAGGCAGTTTTTCCACAGTATCTCACTCCTTCCCATGATATAGGTATTCCATGTTATTATACCATTTTTATCCGTATTTGTCAATTTAATCGGGCATACCTATCTATCAAATTTAAGCACATCTTCTCTGCCCTTTTTATTTATAATGATAAAAACTGCCGCACATATATGCGGCAGTTAAAAAGTTTAAGTGATTCAAAGCCCCCGCTATTTTGCTCTGCGGTGCTCGCCGCACGGCTAATACGCGACGTAATTTTGCTTAAAGCTTTTCTTGCCTTGAACGCGGAAATAGTTAGTGCAGAATTAATATAGCTTTTTAGCCTGCACTATTTCGCTCCGCGTTCAAGGTCTGTGAAGCCAAAGCAAAGGTACGTCGCGTGGCGGTGCAGGGTTTTCCCTGCTGCCGCACATATATGCGGCAGTTAAATTCATTCTCGTAATACGGGGAAACGCTCCGAGAACTTCTTCCTGTATATCATAACGATAACGACAGAGTAGATAGTTGTAAGAATCAGTGCTGTAAGAACATCGGTCGGATAATGCACTCCGACATACAGTCTTGAAAACATAACCAGCACCGCAAGTATCAGGGAAGGCACTCCGAATTTCCTCGGCATAAGCAGAAGAAGCACTATCGCTACCGAAAAAGCCGCCGTCGTATGTCCCGACGGGAACGATGAATCAGGCTGTTTCCCGACAAGCCTTGTAAGGCCTTCTACTGCATCGTAGGGTCTTACTCTGTTGAATATGTGCTTGATTATAATCGTATTTACCAAAAAGCTGAATACCAGCGAAATAAGGCTTACCACGCCCACAGTGCGGTACTTTTTCCAGATTATTAGCAGTATGCTCAGCACTATCCAGAACCAGCCTGCCTCTCCCAGGTAGGTTATTCCCTTTATTATCGGGTTAAGCCAGCTTACTCTGAGATTATCCTGAATCCAGATAAGTATCTTGCCCTCCGACTGATTTAGGCTGTCAAACATAGATGTCCTCCTTTGTACTGTGACTCACTCGGATTTTTACCAGATATTTACACCAAAACTGACGAGGAGATAAAAAATCCGACAATACCCTTGTGCACAAAAGCGTGATTTCATATTTTGTTAAATGTTTTTTATAAATAAGGAAATTTACTCTCAATAAAAAGTGATGAACAAACACTTAACAATTGCGAAATTGCCAAACTACAAAAATATTGCCCTCATAACGAGGGCAATAAAACTGTCCTGATCATTATCTGCGGTTGCCCTGCAATTTAGCAAGCAGGCGAAGTATCTTCAGATACAGATAAATAACACCTACAATGAGAGAGTAGCTTGCATACCACTCATACTCCTCGGGGAGGCCGTTTTCAACAGTTTCGGTAACGGTGTCAAAGTCGCACATAAGCAGCACTGCTGCGATAAGCACTCCGATAAATGCAAATACAATACCGATAGGTCCGTTATTTATAGTGTTGATGCTCTGGATAATAGCGGAGTTCGGTGCTGCTATAGCAACGATAGCATATATCAGTCCGCCCATCAGCGATACCATGATAGCTGTGATACAAGCCATCTTGAGCCTTCCGCCTACTCTTACGCCCTTCATGTACAGAAAAGTCAGTACACCGATAGTCAGAACTGTAAGAACGAGAGCCTCAACGATGATGCCCTTATACTGCTTAGCATAAAGCATAGACACCAGTGACAGGCAAAAGCCCATTCCTCCTGCGTATATCGAGCCCGTGACAGGCACGCTCTTCGGGACGAATGCCGCAACTAAGCTTGCGACCAGCGTTACAAGCAGCAGCACGAAGAAAATAATGCTCTCCATGTCAAGGGCTGCCTGAGCTCCGTTTCTTGCGGTGTAAAAAGCATCAATATAGAAGAACGCTGCGATACCTGCACACATAACGAGTACAAAATACAACGTCTTCATTGCCACGCCCTTATAGGTAGCGGCATAGTTCACATCTACAGGCTGAACAAAGCTTTTGAGCTTTCTTGCTCTGGGGTTGCCTGCATTTTCAAAAAAGTTGTTTGCCATTTTTATCTCCTTTCCACATACAGAAAACTATTTTCCGATTATCTCTATTATAACCGATTTTACAAAAAAGTCAAGAGCTTTTTACAAAATCGCTCCCGATGATTGACGTAAGGCGAAAAATGAGTTATAATAATAAAAGCCATTATCCCGAAAGGAGAACCCTTATGAAGCTTATCTCTTTTATCCTTGCAGCGGCACTTGCATTTGTGCTCTGCTCCTGTGCAGGCAGCAGCGAAAGCTCCTCTTATGTTACTCTTTATCAGACTGCTACAACTACAACCGCCAATGAGCCCGAGCAGGCCGCCGAGCCTGACCCCGATGTTGGAATATCGCTCAGAGAGGGCGAGAGCTTTGACGGAGCTGTGATCGCCTACGGAAATGATATCACAGCCGCAGAGGCCAAGCAGGTAATGGATTCGACGCTCGGAACAGTATCGTGGGTGGTTATCCTGCACCTGAGCGACGCAGGCTCTGCCAATTATGCCGAGGCATCAAACCGCCTTGCAGGAAACGGGAGCATTACCGTCTGGTATAATAAGGAGAGCATCTTCTCGGCTGAGGTTGCCGCAGCCGCAGGCAGCGACGGCATAGTGATGATAACGGGTAACTTTACCGAGGATTCGGCAAAGGAGCTTGCGGATAAGCTGAATGGCATAGGCTGAGAGCAGAGCATAAATCAAAAAGCACAGTTCATTAACTACAATGAGCTGTGCTTTATTTATTGACCTCTTTCCTGTTTGTCCTCCCGAGGATATAGTCTGTTGATACTCCGTAGAAATCAGCAAGGATAAGAAGGTGCTCAACGGGGATAGTAAGAACTCCACGCTCATAGCGTGAATAAACCGTCTGGCTTGTAAAAAGGAGCTTGGCTAT